>NZ_JBSFUB010000010.1:0-143424 GCF_053591575.1 Streptomyces altiplanensis
CAAGACCTTCACCGCGACCGTGGTGCTGCAACTGGTGGCCGAGGGCAAGATCGGGCTGGACGTCCCGGTGGCCGGCCACCTGCCCGAGTTCGGGCTGGACCCGAAGATCACGGTGCGGATGCTGTTGCAGCACACCAGCGGGGTGTTCAACTTCACCGGCGACTACGACGCCGACGGGACGTTCGTTCCGGGGATCCCCGCCACGATCGCGGGCCGGGAGTGGGTGGACAACCGGTTCAGGACCTACCGGCCGGAAGAGCTGGTACGGCTGGCGCTGTCCAAGCCGGCGCGGTTCGAGCCGGGGACGGACTGGAACTACTCCAACACCAACTACGTGCTGGCCAGGCTGCTGATCGAGAAGGTCACCGGCCGCTCGCTCGCCGAGGAGATGCGGCGGCTGATCCTGGGGCCGCTCGGGCTGTCGGACACCGTGGTGCCGGACGCAAGCCCGGAGATCCCCGAGCCGCACACCCACGCCTACTACCGGTACGAGGACGCCGGCCGGCAGGAGACGGTCGACGTCACCCGCCAGAACCCCTCCTGGATCTCCACCGGCGGAGACATGATCTCGACCACCCGGGACCTCCACACGTTCATCTCCGCGCTGATGGGCGGCAAGCTCCTGCCGGCCCCGCTGCTGGCCGAGATGTGCACGCCGCATCCCAAGGCCGGCTACGGCCTGGGGGTGTTCGTGCAGGAGACGGGCGAGAACGGCGGCACCGTCATCACCCACAACGGCGGCATGGCGGGCCACGCCGCGCTGATGTACAGCACGCCCGACGGCAGCAAGACCCTGACCGCCGCGCTGAACTATGTCGACGACGCCGCGCTGTCCATGGCGGTGGCGTTCCAGAAGGCGACGCAAGGGCTCGTCAAGGAAGTGTTCGGCGGCGGGCAGGACGGACCGGCCGACGCGGCCGGGCCGGCTCAGTAGTACGAAGCCGGGCGGCGTACTCCGAAACCGTGTCGGAGTACGCCGCCTCGTTCGTGTACGGGGCGGGCCCGGGGGACGGGCACGGCCGGCTGGACGGACGAGGTGCCGGTGCCGGTGCCGGTGCCGGGCTCAGGCTTCGGCGGCCGCCGCCAACGTGGTGGGGTCCACCCCGGTCAGTTCCACGATGCGGTGCGGCGGGACACCGGCCGCCAGGGCCTTGCCGAGCAACGCGTCCCGCCCGTCGGCGCAGTCGCGGAAAGCCAGGAGTTCCTCTTCGAGGCGGGCCGTCGCCTCCGGGGCACCGGCCCGCCGGACGCGTTCGAGCTCCTCCTCGCTGAGCGGGACCGGCAGCCGCTCGGCCCCCTCGGGGACGAAACCGTTCTCCTCGGGCGGCAGTACCCGCACGTGCTCCTGGTGTGCCGTGACGCCCTGGGCGTCGAACCACGCCTGCACGGCGGAGGTCTCCAGGCATTCGAGGTCACCGACGACGGACAACGCCACCCCCAGGTGCCTGGCCGAGGCGTCCGCGAGAAACAGGTAGGCGTCGTCCGTCATCTTCGAGTCCTTCGTGAGGGTGCTGAATCGGTCGGTTCCGTTCCTTTACCCCGGCACACGGAAGTCACCACCCGGCCGCACGGCACAGCACCCGGCCGGGGGGCCGTCAGCGCAACTGCTCGGGCGTGACCAGGGACCGGAGCGGGGGCAGGGAGCCGGGCGCCGGCTGGCGGAGGGACGTCGAGGGCTTGCCCGGCCCGCCGCTGAGGGCTCCGTCGACGTACGAGAACAGCGCCGCCCCTATCGGGTCCGGCTTCGGCTTGTTCTGCTCGTCGAACCGCTCGTACTTCATGAGGTTGTAGCCGACGGCGACCTGCCTGCGGCCGTTCTCGGTGGAGAGCGCCCAGGTCCCGGCCCCGAAGACACCGCCGTCGTGGCCCCAGTACCAGCCGCCGCTGGGCATGCGCAGGGTGTAGATGCCCAGGCCGTAGCGCATCGCGACGTCCTGGCCCGGATCGGGCTCGTAGGCCGGGACGGTGGTCTTCATGGCGCGCAGTTCGGCGGGGCCGAGCAGCTTGCCGCCCAGCAGTTGGCGGTAGAAGTCGTTGAGGTCCCGCATCGTCGAGACCATCGCTCCGGCCGTGCCCGCCCAGGACATGTCGTAGACGCTGTAGTCGCGGGCCGGCTCGATGTAGCCGTACATCGATTCGTACATCCTGGCGTGCGGCCCGGATATGCGGGGCGAGCTCGGGAAGTAGGTGTGCCGCAGCCCGGCCTTACGGATGACGTTGCGGGTGATGTACGTTTCCGGGTCCTCGCCCGTCACCTTCTGCAACAGCAGCCCGGCGATCACATAGTTGGTGTTCGCGTAGGAGTGCGTGCCGCGCTCGGCGACCGGCGGCGCCGCGAGCCCGAGGCGGACGAGCTGCTCCGGTCGCAGGCGGCGGAAGCGGTTCTCGTCGAGCTCCTTGCCCGGGTCCACGGTCAGGCCGGGGAAGGCGGGAAGTATGTAATCGGGGATGCCGCTGGTGTGGTTGAGCAGCATGCGCACCGTCACCTCGCGCCCCCGCTCGCCGGGTATCAGCTCGGGCAGGTAGCGCCCGATCGGCGCGTCGAGCCCGATGCGGCCCTGGCGGACCTGCTGGAGGACGGCCACCGCGGTGAAGGTCTTGGTGATGCTGCCGATCCGGTGCTCGAAGTCGGGGCGCATCCGGCGCTCGGTGTCCACGTCGGCCAGCCCGGCGGCTCCCCGCCACTGCGCGGAGCCGTCGCGGACCGCGGAATAGGCCCCGTACATACCGGCTTCGTGGAATGCCGCCAGCGAGCTCCGGAGGGCCGCCCGGTCAAGTCCGCGTCCGGGCCCGGCTAACGGCGCGGCGGACGAGCCGGACCCGGTGGCGGCGGGAGCGGTCGCCGCGGGCGCGGCCGCCTGCGCCGGCACGGCCCCGAGCGACAGGACGGCGGCCGTGGCCACCGCGGTCAGGCGGAGTCTCCGGCGCTCCGGGCGGGGGGCGTTGACGCGGGCGAGGGGCATGGTCACTCCTGTTTCGTCACTCGTGCACGGTGGGTGTTCGATTTCCCCATCCTCATCGCACCGCTGCGGCCCGCCCTCCGCCCGCAGCACGATCTTCTGCACAGGAACACATGACAAACGTCAGGCTTCGGACGGTGCCGGGGCGGTCACGGTGAGGTGCGCGCCGCCCTGAAGCTGCGCCGGTAGTCGCTGGGGGAGACCCCGACCCGGCGGGTGAAGTGATGGCGCAGGTTGGCCGCCGTGCCGAGGCCGCTCTCCTCGCCGATGCGGTCGACCGGCAGGTCGGTCGATTCGAGGAGCGACTGGGCGTGGGCCAGGCGGCGGCCCAGCAGCCACTGGAGCGGGGTGGTGCCGGTGGACGCCTGGAGGCGGCGGTAGAAGGTGCGCGGGCTCATGCGGGCGCGGCGGGCCATGTCGTCGACGGTGAGCGGCTCGTGCAGGCGGGCCGCAGCCCACTGGAGGGCCGGTCCGAGGTTGTCGTCGTCGGTCTCGGGGACGGGATGGTCGATGAACTGGGCCTGTCCGCCCGTGCGGTGGGCGGGGACGACCAGGCGGCGGGCCAGCTGGCCCGCGACCCGGGCCCCGAAGTCGCGGCGGACCAGGTGCAGGCAGAGATCGAGGCCGGCGGCGGCTCCGGCGCTGGTGAGGACGTTGCCGTCGTCGGTGTAGAGGACGGAGTCGTCGACCAGGACCTTCGGGTAGCGCTCGGCGAGTGCCGCCGTGTGCTGCCAGTGGGCGGTGGCGCGGCGGCCGTCGAGCAGTCCGGCCGCGGCGAGCGCGAACGCGCCGGTGCACAGGGACACCATGCGGGCCCCGGAGCCGGCGGCCGCGCGCAGCGCGTCGACGAGTTCGGGCGGCACGTCCTGTCCGTCCTCGACGCACGGGTCGGGGACCGAGGGCACGATCACGGTGTCCGCCCCGGCGAGCGCGTCGAGTCCGTGCGGGGTCGAGAGGGAGAAGCCGGTACGGGGGGCGCTCCTGCGCGTACCGCACAGGCGCAGGTCGTACCAGGGGTCGGCGAGATCGGGCTGCGGGACGCCGAAGACCGTGCAGGCGATCGACAGTTCGTGCAGCTCCCAGGGGGAGATGCCGGCGTCCTCGGTCACGGCTATGGCGACGGTGTGCATGCGGGCGAGCGTACGGCAGGAATTTTGCGGAGGGAGGCACTCCTGCCACTGTCGGCGGACGCCGGGCGCTGCGAGGGTTGATCTCACCAAGAAGCAATACACACTGCGCATTTGGGAGATACGACAATGAACCGGGAAAACGTCACGGTCCTCGGTCTGGGACAGATGGGGACGGCGCTCGCGGACGCTTTCCTCGCCGCCGGACACCCCACGGCCGTCTGGAACCGCACCCCGGCCAAGGCGGACCCGCTCGTCGCCCGGGGCGCCGTGCGCGCGGCGACGCCCGGCGACGCGGTGACGGCCGCCGGGGTCGTGGTGGTCTGCGTGCTCGACTACGACGCCGTACGGGAACTGCTGGAGCCGGTGGCCGGGTCGCTCGCGGGCCGTACGGTCGTCAACCTCACCACCGGCTCGCCCGAGCAGGCCAGGCAGACGGCGTCCTGGGCGGCCGGGCACGGCTTCGGCTACCTCGACGGCGCCGTCATGTCGACGCCGCCCGGGGTCGGCGACCCGGCGAGCATGTTCCTCTACAGCGGCTCACCCGCCGCCTTCGCCGCCCACCGGGACACCCTGGCCGCCCTGGGCGACCCCGTCGACCTCGGCGACGACCCCGGCGTCGCCTCGCTCTACGACCTGGCGCTGCTCGACCTGATGTGGACGACGCTGAGCGGCTGGCTGCACGCCACGGCCCTGGCCGGCGCCGACGGCGTGGCCGCGACGGCGTTCACCCCGGTCGCGATCCGCTGGCTGGGCGCGGTGACGGGCTTCATGGGGACGTACGCCGGGCAGGTGGACGCCGGTCACTACCCGGGCGACGACGCCACTCCGGCCATGCAGCGCGTGGCGATCGGGCACCTGGTCCACGCGGGGAGGGACCGGGGCATCGACGGGCGGCTGCCCGAGCTGTCGCAGGCGTTGATCGAGCGGGCCGTCGAGGAGGGGAACGGCGGGGACAGCTACGCGCGCCTCGTCGAGTTGTTCCGCAAGGGCTGAGCGACGCCGGACGACGGGTGGCCGGCGGCCGGACGCACGACGGAGGGCCGTCGTTCCCGGGCGCGGGAACGACGGCCCTCCGTCGTGGAGAAGATGCGGAGACCGCTCAGAGCACGCGGACCGCGCCGGTCGGCATGTCGTACGACAGGGGACGCTCGACCACGCCGGTACCGGAGTTCTGCGCGCCGACGAAGTTGCCGCCGCCCACGTAGATGCCCACGTGGTACGCGCTGCCCGCGCTGCCCCAGTAGAGGATGTCGCCCGGCTGGAGGTTGTCCAGGCCGACCTGGGTGCCCGCGGTCGACTGGGCCTGCGAGACGCGCGGCAGGTCGACGTTGATCGAGCGGAACGCGGCCTGGGTGAGGCCGGAGCAGTCCCAGGAGTTGGGGCCGGTGCCGCCGGAGACGTACGCGTCGCCGACCTGGGCGCGCGCGAAGGCGACCACGGCCGCCGCGCTGCCCGTGGCGGTGGAGGACGACGGGGCCGACGAGGACGAGGAGGAGTCGGAGGAACCGACGGAGACGCCGGAGTCACCGGCGGAGGCGCTGAGCGTCGTGCGCTCCGCGGTGCGCGAGGCGCGCTCCTGCTCGGCCTTCTCGGCGGCCGCTTCCTTGGCGGCTGCTTCCTCCGCGGCCTTCTTCTTGGCGGCCTCTTCGGCCTTCCGCTCGGCCTCGGCCTTGCGTTCGGCGTCCGCCTTGGCCTTCTTGGCGGTCTTCGCGGCCTTCTCGGCGGCGGCGTCCTGCTGGGCCTGGAGGTCGTAGGCGTGCGCGACCTGCTGGGTGGCCTCGGCGGAGACGGCGACGGTGGTCGCCAGGTCCGCGGTGATCGTGGGCATCTCGAGGGTCGCGGTCACCGGCTCGGCATTCGCCGGCCCGGCAGCACCGGCCACCGCGATGGTGCTGAGGACGCCACCGGCAACTCCGGCACGGAGCGCGACCTTGGAGGCGCTGCGGCGGGGTTTCCGGTGGCTGGGTATGTGAGCGGTGAGGGACATGGGACAACCGCTATCAGGGGTTCACGGTTCCCTTCAAGAAAGGTGGGGTGCGCCACAGTTGCGCCGCAGCGGCCCGAATCGGGCCCCGCCCGGGCTTTATTGACGCCGTAACGGGCAATACGGGCATGCGCGATCAAGCCTGTGATCATGGGCTTTCCGCAATACGTCCCAATTGCCGGGCGCTTACCATCCGTTCACACTGTTGGCCAAGCCCGCTTGTATGGAAGCCGGGCGGACGTGACGCAGGTCACAGGTTGGGCGCCCCTCGGGGCGCTGCCGGCGCTCGTGAACGCGCGCACGCGTCCACATTCGTACGCGAAGCTCCCCCGCCGGGGTGAGCGCGTCCTCTATCACCCGGTGCCGTCCATTGCGAATTTGCCTGAGCGCATCTCCCTTGATAGCGCAACACACCCCCGACCAGCGGTAACACCCTCACTTGTCACGGCTCGTGACCAGTCGTGTGCTTCGCGTATAAAGATCACCGCTCATCCGACTTCATGATCCTTCGTCGGGTGTTGGAGATCACAAAGACGTTGTCGTACCCCGTGTCGCAGATCACAGACCGGCAGGCATAGGATGCGAAGCAGCCGGGTTTGTGAACTGCCTCACATGTACGTGATCTTCGCGTGGCGAAGATCGCGGAGGCGGCGGAAAACGCAAGCTCCGGTGCGGTCCAACGGTCAAGGACGACTGGAAGGAGCGAGGAGCGTGAATGCCTACGCGCCCATCCTCGTGCTCGGCGCCCTCGGGGCAGGGTTTGCGATCTTTTCCGTGGTCATGGCCACGCTTATCGGCCCAAAGCGCTACAACAGGGCAAAGCTTGAAGCGTACGAGTGCGGCATCGAGCCGACACCCACGCCCGCCGGAGGCGGCCGCTTCCCGATCAAGTACTACCTGACGGCGATGCTCTTCATCATCTTCGACATCGAGATCGTCTTCCTCTATCCCTGGGCCGTCTCCTTCGACGCCCTGGGGCTTTTCGGGCTCGTCGAGATGCTGCTCTTCGTGCTCACCGTCTTCGTTGCCTACGCGTACGTATGGCGGCGCGGCGGCCTGGAATGGGACTGAGGGGCTGAGGGGTCACCAATGGGACTCGAAGAGAAGCTGCCCAGCGGCTTTCTGCTGACCACCGTCGAACAGGCCGCGGGCTGGGTGCGGAAATCCTCCGTCTTCCCCGCGACCTTCGGCCTCGCCTGCTGCGCCATCGAGATGATGACGACGGGCGCGGGCCGTTACGACCTGGCCCGCTTCGGCATGGAGGTGTTCCGCGGCTCGCCGCGCCAGGCCGACCTGATGATCGTGGCGGGCCGGGTCAGCCAGAAGATGGCGCCGGTGCTGCGGCAGGTCTACGACCAGATGCCGAACCCCAAGTGGGTCATTTCCATGGGAGTTTGCGCCTCTTCAGGCGGAATGTTCAACAACTACGCAATTGTGCAGGGTGTTGATCATATTGTTCCCGTCGACATCTACCTGCCCGGTTGCCCGCCCCGCCCCGAGATGCTGATCGACTCGATTCTGAAGCTGCACCAGAAGATTCAGAACTCCAAGCTCGGGGTGAACCAGGAAGAAGCGGCCCGCGAGGCGGAGGAAGCGGCCCTCAAGGCGCTCCCCACCATTGAGATGAAGGGGCTGCTGCGGTGAGCGAGCAGAACAACGGCGTCCCCGGGAACAGCGGCCTCCCCGCCCAGCGCGAGGACACCGCCGAGGTCATCGGCGTACGCAGGGGCATGTTCGGCGCCAAGAACGGCGGTGACACGAGCGGCTACGGCGGCCTCGTGCGCCTCGTCACGCTGCCCGGCGCCAGCCCGCGGCCGTACGGCGGGTGGTTCGACGAGGTCGCGGACGAGCTCGAAGGCGCCCTGGAGGAGCAGGACCTCCTCCCGGACAACGCCATCGAGAAGACCGTCGTCGACCGGGACGAGATCACCTTCCACATCGCCCGCGAACACCTGGTGCAGGTGGCGAAGACGCTGCGTGACGACCCGGCCCTGCGCTTCGAGCTCTGCACGGGCGTCAGCGGTGTCCACTACCTGGAGGACAAGGGCCGCGAGCTGCACGCCGTCTACCACCTGCGCTCGCTCACCCACGGCCGGCTGATCCGCCTCGAAGTGAGCGCGCCGGACAGTGATCCGCACGTTCCCTCGCTGGTCTCGGTCTACCCGACCAACGACTGGCACGAGCGCGAGACGTACGACTTCTTCGGCCTCGTCTTCGACGGGCACCCCGCCCTCACCCGGATCATGATGCCGGACGACTGGCAGGGCTTCCCGCAGCGCAAGGACTACTCGCTCGGCGGCATCCCCGTCGAGTACAAGGGCGCCCAGATCCCGGCTCCGGACCAGCGGAGGTCGTACTCGTGACTACCCCACCCGCGTCAGCGCGCGAGACCACCGAAGGTCCCGTCTACACCGTCACCGGCGGCGACTGGGACGAGGTCGTCCAGGCCGCGACCAAGGCCGACGACGAGCGCATCGTCGTCAACATGGGCCCGCAGCACCCGTCGACGCACGGCGTGCTCCGGCTCATCCTCGAAATCGACGGCGAGACGGTCACCGAGGCCCGCTGCGGCATCGGTTACCTGCACACCGGCATCGAGAAGAGCGCCGAGTACCGCAACTGGACGCAGGGCACGACCCTCGTCACGCGCATGGACTACCTGACGCCGTTCTTCAACGAGGCGGCGTACTGCCTGGGCGTCGAGAAGCTGCTCGGCATCGAGGAGCAGATCCCGGACCGGGCCAGTGTCATCCGTGTGATGCTGATGGAGCTCAACCGGCTCTCCTCGCACCTGGTGTGCATCGCCACCGGCGGCATGGAGCTGGGCGCGACCACGATCATGATCTACGGGTTCCGTGATCGTGAACTGATTCTCGATGCCTTCGAGCTGATCACCGGCCTGCGCATGAACCACGCGTTCATCCGCCCCGGCGGCCTGGCCCAGGACCTGCCCCCGGGCGCGATGGACCAGCTGCGCGAGCTCGTGAAGACCATGAAGAAGAACCTGCCGGAGTACGACAAGCTCGCCACCGGCAACCCGATCTTCAAGGCCCGCATGCAGGACGTCGGATACCTCGACCTCACCGGCTGCATGGCGCTCGGCGTGACCGGACCGGTCCTGCGCTCGGCCGGCCTGCCGCACGACGTGCGCAAGACCGACCCCTACTGCGGTTACGAGACGTACGACTTCGAGGTGCCGACCGCCGACACCTGCGACTCCTACGGCCGCTTCCTGATCCGGCTCGAAGAGATGCGGCAGTCACTGCGGATCGTCGAGCAGTGCCTGGACCGCCTCCGGGAGCCGGGCGACGTGATGGTCGCCGACAAGAAGATCGCCTGGCCCGCGCAGCTCGCGCTCGGACCGGACGGCCTCGGCAACTCGCTCGACCACATCAAGAAGATCATGGGCACCTCCATGGAGGCCCTGATCCACCACTTCAAGCTGGTGACCGAGGGCTTCCGGGTCCCGGCCGGACAGACGTACGTCACCGTCGAGTCGCCCAGGGGCGAGCTGGGCGTGCACGTCGTGTCCGACGGCGGCACCCGCCCCTACCGGGTCCACTTCCGCGACCCGTCCTTCACCAACCTGCAGGCCATGGCGGCGATGTGCGAGGGCGGCCAGGTCGCCGACGTCATCGTCGCCGTCGCGTCCATCGACCCCGTGATGGGAGGCGTCGACCGGTGACAGCCACACCAGCAAATCAAGAGGTGTCTTTGGGGATGCCGCAGCTCCCCGCTCCCGACTACCCGGCCGACGTGCGTGCCCGGCTCGACGCGGACGCCAGGGAGGTGATCGCCCGCTACCCCGACAGCAGGTCCGCCCTGCTGCCGCTGCTGCACCTCGTGCAGTCGGAGGAGGGACACGTCACCCGCACCGGCGTCCGCTTCTGCGCCGAGACGCTGGGCCTGACCACCGCCGAGGTCACCGCCGTCTCCACCTTCTACTCGATGTACCGGCGCAAGCCGAGCGGCGACTACCAGGTGGGCGTCTGCACCAACACGCTGTGCGCGGTGATGGGCGGCGACGCCATCTTCGACGAACTCAAGCAGCACCTCGGCGTCGGCAACAACGAGACGACCGAGGACGGCAAGGTCACCCTCGAACACATCGAGTGCAACGCGGCCTGCGACTTCGCGCCCGTGGTGATGGTCAACTGGGAGTTCTTCGACGACCAGACGCCCGAATCCGCCAAGCGGCTCGTCGACGACCTGCGGGCCGGGCGGCCCGTCCGGCCCACCCGCGGCGCACCCCTGTGCACGTACAAGGAGACCGCCCGCATCCTGGCCGGCTTCCCCGACCAGCGCCCCGGCGCCGTCGAGGCCACGGGCGGCGCCGGACCCGCCTCGCTCATCGGCCTCAGGCTCGCCAAGGGCGAGGCACCGCAGCACCGTGTGGTCCACCCGCGCGGGGAGGCCCGGCAGGACGGGCCGCCGCACGATCCTTCGCCGTCCGAGCACCTCAGCTCGCACGACGCTCCGCAGCAGACCTCGGCGTCCGACCCCGCTCACCCGGCCGGACCGGAAGCCGAGGAGGGGGAGTGATGACCTTGTCCACCCAATACGGGGGCGCCTCCCGGCCGGAGACCGGGGGAGAGACCAGCCCGGAGAAGCTGCTCTCGCCCGTCCTGTCGGCGTTCTGGGACGAGCCCGAGTCCTGGACCCTGGACACCTACCGGCGACACGAGGGGTACGAGGGCCTGCGCAAGGCCCTCGCCATGTCGCCGGACGACCTCATCGCGTACGTCAAGGACTCCGGTCTGCGCGGCCGCGGCGGGGCCGGCTTCCCCACCGGCATGAAGTGGCAGTTCATCCCGCAGGGCGACGGCAAGCCGCACTATCTCGTCGTCAACGCCGACGAGTCGGAGCCCGGGACCTGCAAGGACATCCCGCTCCTCTTCGCGAACCCGCACTCCCTCATCGAGGGCATCGTGATCGCCTGCTACGCGATCCGGTCGAACCACGCGTTCATCTACCTGCGCGGCGAGGTCGTCCCCGTACTGCGCAGGCTGCACGAGGCCGTACGCGAGGCGTACGCGGCGGGCTACCTCGGCGAGAACATCCTGGGCAGCGGCCTCGACCTCGAACTCACCGTGCACGCGGGCGCGGGCGCGTACATCTGCGGTGAGGAGACCGCGCTGCTCGACTCGCTCGAAGGCCGGCGCGGCCAGCCCCGGCTCCGTCCCCCCTTCCCCGCCGTCGCGGGTCTTTACGCGTGCCCCACCGTGGTGAACAACGTCGAGTCCATCGCGTCCGTTCCCGCGATCCTCAACAAGGGCAAGGACTGGTTCCGTTCGATGGGCAGCGAGAAGTCCCCGGGCTTCACGCTGTACTCGCTGAGCGGCCACGTCACCAGCCCCGGCCAGTACGAGGCCCCGCTCGGCATCACGCTGCGCCAGCTGCTCGACATGAGCGGCGGCATCCGCGCCGGTCACCGGCTGAAGTTCTGGACGCCCGGCGGCTCGTCGACGCCGATGTTCACCGACGAGCACCTCGACGTCCCGCTCGACTACGAGGGCGTGGGCGCCGCCGGTTCGATGCTCGGCACCAAGGCGCTCCAGTGCTTCGACGAGACGACGTGCGTGGTGCGGGCGGTGACCCGCTGGACCGAGTTCTACGCCCACGAGTCCTGCGGCAAGTGCACGCCCTGCCGTGAGGGGACGTACTGGCTCGTGCAGTTGCTGCGCGACATCGAGGCCGGCAAGGGCAGCATGAGCGACCTCGACAAGCTGAACGACATCGCCGACAACATCAACGGCAAGTCCTTCTGCGCCCTCGGTGACGGCGCCGCGTCCCCGATCTTCTCCTCGCTCAAGTACTTCCGCGAGGAGTACGAGCAGCACATCACCGGCAGGGGCTGTCCCTTCGACCCGGCCAAGTCGACCGTATGGGCCGACAAGCCCGCCCACCCCACGGAGGTGAACGCATGACCGTCACGACAAGTGCTCCCTCCGGAGGCGGCGAGGCGGCGGTCCCGCCCGAAGACCTGATCTCGCTGACCATCGACGGCATCCCGGTCTCCGTCCCCAAGGGGACGCTGGTCATCCGTGCCGCCGAGCTGCTCGGCATCGAGATCCCGCGCTTCTGCGACCACCCGGCGCTCGACCCGGCCGGCGCCTGCCGCCAGTGCATCGTCGAGGTCGAGGGCCAGCGCAAGCCCATGGCGTCGTGCACGATCACCTGCACCGACGGCATGGTCGTCAAGTCCCAGCTCACCTCGCCGGTCGCCGACAAGGCGCAGCGCGGTGTGATGGAACTGCTGCTGATCAACCACCCGCTGGACTGCCCGGTCTGCGACAAGGGCGGCGAGTGCCCGCTCCAGAACCAGGCCATGTCCCACGGCGACCCGGACTCCCGCTTCGACAAGAAGAAGCGGACGTACGAGAAGCCCGTCCCCATCTCCACCCAGGTGCTGCTCGACCGCGAGCGGTGCGTGCTGTGCGCGCGCTGCACCCGCTTCTCCAACCAGATCGCGGGCGACCCGATGATCGAGCTGATCGAGCGCGGCGCGCTCCAGCAGGTCGGCACCGGTGAGGGCGACCCCTTCCAGTCGTACTTCTCCGGGAACACCATCCAGATCTGCCCGGTGGGCGCGCTGACCTCGGCGGCGTACCGCTTCCGCTCACGCCCCTTCGACCTCGTGTCGTCGCCGTCCGTCTGCGAGCACTGCGCGGGCGGCTGCGCGACCCGCACCGACCACCGGCGCGGCAAGGTCATGCGGCGTCTGGCGGCCGACGACCCCGAGGTCAACGAGGAGTGGATCTGCGACAAGGGGCGCTTCGGCTTCCGTTACGCCCAGCGTCCCGACCGGCTCACCACTCCGCTCGTACGGAGCGAAGCGGGCGTACTGGAGCCGGCGAGCTGGCCCGAGGCGCTCGAAGCGGCGGCCCGGGGGCTCTCGGCGGCGCGCGGACGGGCCGGGGTCCTGACCGGCGGCCGGCTCACCGTCGAAGACGCGTACGCGTACGCCAAGTTCGCCCGCGTCGCCCTCGACACCAACGACATCGACTTCCGCGCGCGCGTGCACAGCAGCGAGGAGGCCGACTTCCTGGCGTCCCGGGTCGCCGGGCGCGGACGTGATCTCGACGGCACGGGGACGACGTACACGGCGCTGGAGAAGGCGCCCGCCGTCCTGCTCGTCGGCATCGAGTCCGAGGAGGAGGCGCCCGGCGTCTTCCTGCGGCTGCGCAAGGCCCACCGCAAGCACGGCCAGCGCACCTTCGCCGTCGCCACGCACGCCACCCGCGGCCTGACGAAGGCGGGCGGCACGCTGCTCCCCGCCGCCCCCGGCACCGAACCCGAGTGGCTCGACGCGATCACGGACCGCACCGAACTCGGCACCGACGGGAACGCGGCCGCCGAGGCGCTGCGCGGCGAAGGCGCCGTGATCGTCGTCGGCGAGCGGCTGGCCGCCGTGCCCGGTGCGTACACCGCCGCCGTACGGGCCGCCACCGCGACCGGCGCGTCCCTGGTGTGGATCCCGCGCCGGGCGGGCGAGCGCGGCGCCGTCGAGGCGGGCGCGCTGCCCTCGCTGCTGCCCGGCGGACGCCCGGCCACCGACCCGCGCGCGCGGGACGAGGTGGCGTCCCTCTGGGGTGTGGCCGAACTGCCGGGCCGTTACGGGCGCGACACCGGCCAGATCCTCGAAGCCGTGGCCACCGGTGAACTGGCCGCCCTGCTCGTCGGCGGCGTCGAGGTCGCGGACCTCCCCGACCCGCCGCGCGCGCGTGAAGCTCTCGACCGGGCCGGTTTCGTCGTCTCCCTGGAGCTGCGGCCCAGCGAGGTGACGGACCGGGCGGACGTCGTCCTTCCGGTGGCCGCCGTCGCCGAGAAGCCCGGCACCTTCCTCAACTGGGAGGGCAGGGCCCGGATGTTCGAGGCCGCGCTCAAGCCCGACCAGATGACGCGCACGCTCGCCCCCGCCGACGCGCGCGTGCTGCACATGCTGGCCGACGCTCTGGACGTGCACTTCGCGCTGCCGGATGTCCGTGCCGTACGCCGCGAACTGGACCGCCTCGGCGCCTGGGGCGGAGCCCACGCCACCGACCCGGCCGAGTCCGCCGCCCCGCTGCCGCACCCCGGCGCCGGCGAGGCCGTGCTGGCGGGCCACCGGCTGCTGCTCGACCAGGGCCGTCTCCAGGACGGCGACGAAGCCCTCGCGGGCACCCGCCACGCGGCCGTCGCCCGGCTCTCCGCGGCGACCGCGGCCGGCACGGGCGTCAAGGACGGCGACCTGCTCGCCGTCACGGGCCCCGCCGGAACGGTCCGCCTGCCGCTCCAGGTCACGCCGATGCCGGACCGCGTGGTGTGGCTGCCGCTGAACTCGGTGGGCGGCGGAGTCGCCTCCGACACCGGCGCGGTGCCCGGACAGGTCGTCCGCATCGGCCCGGCGGCCACCGTCACCACCGCCACCGACGCACCGGAGGTGATCGCGTGAACCCGATGTTCCTCGCGGCCGAGGACCTGTCCATGTTCGGCCGCGACCCGTGGTGGCTCGTCGCCGTCAAGGCGGTCTTCTGCTTCGCCTTCCTGATGATCACCGTGCTCTTCTCCATCGTGTGGGAGCGCAAGGTCGTCGCCTGGATGCAGCTGCGCATCGGCCCCAACCGGCACGGCCCCTGGGGTCTCCTCCAGTCCCTCGCGGACGGCGTCAAGCTGATGCTCAAGGAGGACGTGATCGTCAAGCGCGCGGACAAGGTGGTCTACGTCCTCGCTCCGGTCGTCGCGGCGATCCCGGCCTTCATGGCCATCGCGGTCATCCCGTTCGGCCCGGCCGGCAACGAGGTCTCGATCTTCGGGCAGCGCACCACGATGCAGCTGACCGACCTGCCGATCGCGATGCTCTACATCCTCGCGGTCGCCTCCGTCGGCATCTACGGCATCGTGCTCGCGGGCTGGTCGTCCGGATCGACGTACCCGCTCCTCGGCGGCCTGCGCTCCTGCGCGCAGATGATCTCGTACGAGATCGCCATGGGCGCGGCCTTCGCCTCGGTCTTCCTCTACTCGGGGTCGATGTCGACCTCGGCGATCGTCGAGGCGCAGGAGGACCGCTGGTTCATCATCCTGCTGCCGGTGTCCTTCATCATCTACGTCGTCACGATGGTGGGGGAGACGAACCGCGCCCCGTTCGACATGCCGGAGTCCGAGGGCGACCTGGTCGGCGGCTTCAACACCGAGTACTCGTCGATCAAGTTCGCGCTGTTCATGCTGGCCGAGTACGTCAACATGGTCACCGTCTCGGCGGTCTCGGTCACCCTGTTCCTGGGCGGCTGGCGGGCCCCGTACCCGATCAGCACCTTCTGGGAGGGCGCCAACCACGGCTGGTGGCCGCTGCTCTGGTTCGTCGTCAAGGTCCAGCTGCTGCTGTTCTTCTTCATCTGGCTGCGCGGCACGCTCCCACGCGTGCGCTACGACCAGCTGATGAAGCTGGGCTGGAAGGTCCTGATCCCGGTCTCGGTGGTCTGGCTGATGCTGGTCGCCACGGTGCGCGCGATGCGCAACGAGAACATGGAATTCCAGAACATCGTGCTCTACGTCGCCGGAGCGATCGTCGCGATCCTGCTCCTCTCCTTCGTCGCCGACATCTTCCGCGACAAGAAGGAGAAGGAGGCGGCGGCGCGGGACGCGGCAGAGCCGGCCGCCTTCGACCCGATGGCGGGCGGCTTCCCGGTACCTCCGCTGCCGGGGCAGGAGCTGCCGCCGGTGCCCCGCAGGCGGCCGCGCCACGAGCGCGAGCTGATTGTCAGTGGTGGGCCGGACACTACAAGTGACGGAAAGGAGGCCGACGGTGTCTGATTTCCAGAATCCTGTGGCCGGCTTCGGCGTGACCTTCAAGGCCATGTTCAAGAAGCGGCTGACCGAGCAGTACCCGGAGCAGCAGAAGACGACAGCGCCGCGCTTCCACGGGCGGCACCAGCTCAACCGCCATCCGGACGGCCTGGAGAAGTGCGTCGGGTGCGAGCTGTGCGCCTGGGCCTGCCCGGCCGACGCGATCTATGTCGAGGGCGCGGACAACACGGACGAGGAGCGTTACTCCCCGGGTGAGCGGTACGGCCGCGTCTACCAGATCAACTACGCCCGCTGCATCCTGTGCGGCCTGTGCATCGAGGCGTGCCCCACCCGCGCGCTGACGATGACCAACGAGTTCGAACTGGCCGACAGCAGTCGCGAGTCGCTGATCTACACCAAGGAGCAGCTGCTCGCCGGTCTGGACGAAGGCATGGTCGAGGCACCGCACTCGGTCTTCCCCGGCATGGACGAGCAGGACTACTACCGGGGCCTGGTCACCGAGGCCGCGCCGGGCACGGAGCGGCAGGTGGCGCTGAGCAGGGGCGAGCGGCCGCAGGAAGCCGCGTCGACCTTCGGCGAGGACGAGCCGATGTCGAAGAAGGTGATCGGGGGATGAACACGCTTGCCGCCTCGGCCACTTCGACCGGCGAGGCCGTGCAGTTCTGGGTGCTGGGCACGATCGCCGTCGTCGGGGCCCTGTGCACCATCCTGATGAAGAAGGCGGTGCACAGCGCGCTGTGCCTGGCCGGGACCATGATCATCCTGGCCGTCTTCTACCTCGCCAACGGCGCGTACTTCCTCGGCGTCGTCCAGATCGTCGTCTACACCGGCGCGATCATGATGCTGTTCCTCTTCGTGGTCATGCTGGTCGGCGTCACGGCCGCGGACTCCCTGAAGGAGACGATCAAGGGCCAGCGCTGGCTGGCCGCGGGGTGCGGCCTCGGCTTCGGCGTCCTGCTGATCGCCGGCATCGGGCAGGCCTCGCTGTCCACCTTCAACGGGCTCGGCAGGGCCAACGCCGCCTCCGGCGGCAACGTCGAGGGCCTCGCGGAGCTCATCTTCACCAAGTACGTCTTCGCCTTCGAGCTCACCGGTGCCCTGCTCATCACGGCGACCGTCGGCGCGATGGTGCTCACGCACCGTGAGCGCACCGAGCGCGCGAAGACACAGCGGGAGATGTCCGAGGAGCGCGTACGCGGCAAGCACCTGCCGCCGCTGCCCGCCCCCGGTGTGTACGCCCGGCACAACGCGGTCGACATCGCCGGCCTGCTGCCGGACGGCACGCCGTCCGAGCTCACGGTCAACAAGACGCTGCGCGGGCGCGGTCAGATCCGCGACGTGTCGAGCGAGGCGATGGCCGACCTGAAGGCGCTGGAGCAGCGCGCCGCGGAGCGGCTCGGCCGCGAGTCCGGCCATGAGTCCGGGCGCGGCCAGGACGAATCGGAGGTCGCGAAGTGAACCCGGTCAACTACCTGTATCTCGCGGCGCTGCTGTTCACCATCGGCGCGGCGGGTGTGCTGATCCGGCGGAACGCGATCGTCGTCTTCATGTGCATCGAGCTGATGCTCAATGCCTGCAACCTCGCGTTCGTCGCCTTCTCCCGGATGCACGGCAATCTCGACGGCCAGATCGTCGCGTTCTTCACGATGGTCGTCGCCGCCGCCGAGGTCGTGGTGGGTCTCGCGATCATCGTGTCGCTGTTCCGGTCCCGCCACTCGGCCTCGGTCGACGACGCCGGCCTGATGAAGCTGTAAGGGGTCGCAAGAATCGTGGAGAACTTGATTGCGCTGCTCGTCGCAGCGCCTTTGCTCGGAGCGGCGGTCCTGCTGTGCGGCGGCCGGCGGCTCGACCGCGCGGGCCACTGGATCGGCACGCTGCTCGCGGCGGCCTCGTTCGTGGTCGGCGTGGTGCTGTTCGGCGCGATGCTGGGGTACGACGCCGAGGCGCGGACGATGCGCCAGCACCTGTTCAGCTGGGTTCCCGTCGGGGACTTCCGGGCGGACGTAGCCTTCCAGCTCGACCAGCTGTCGATGACGTTCGTGCTGCTGATCACCGGTGTGGGCACGCTGATCCACATCTACTCGATCGGCTACATGGAGCACGACGAGCGCCGGCGCCGCTTCTTCGGCTACCTGAACCTCTTCCTCGCGGCGATGCTCCTGCTGGTCGTCGCCGACAACTACCTGCTGCTGTACGTCGGGTGGGAGGGCGTCGGCCTGGCGTCGTTCCTGCTCATCGGCTTCTGGCAGCACAAGCCCAGCGCGGCGACGGCGGCCAAGAAGGCGTTCATCGTCAACCGCGTCGGCGACATGGGCCTGTCCATCGCGATCATGCTGATGTTCACCACCTTCGGGACCTTCGCCTTCGGGCCGGTCCTGGAGGCGTCCGCGAACGGGGACACCGGCGAGGGCAAGCTCACGGCCATCGGGCTGATGCTGCTGCTGGCCGCGTGCGGCAAGTCGGCGCAGGTGCCGCTCCAGTCGTGGCTCGGTGACGCGATGGAGGGTCCGACCCCGGTCTCGGCCCTCATCCACGCCGCCACCATGGTGACCGCGGGCGTCTATCTCATCACCCGCTCCGGCGCGGTCTTCAACGCCGCCCCCGACGCGCAGCTGGCCGTCGTGACGGTCGGCGCGGTCACGCTCCTCTTCGGTGCGATCGTCGGTTGCGCGAAGGACGACATCAAGAAGGCGCTGGCCGGTTCGACGATGTCGCAGATCGGCTACATGATCCTGGCGGCGGGCCTCGGCCCGATCGGCTACGTCTTCGCGATCATGCACCTGGTGACGCACGGCTTCTTCAAGGCGGGCCTCTTCCTCGGCGCCGGATCGGTCATGCACGGCATGAACGACGAGGTCGACATGAGGAAGTACGGCGGCCTGCGGAAGTACATGCCGGTGACGTTCGTGACGTTCGGTCTCGGCTATCTCGCGATCATCGGTTTCCCGGGACTGTCCGGCTTCTTCTCGAAGGACAAGATCATCGAGGCGGCGTTCGCCTCCGGCGGCGCGCAGGGCTGGATCCTCGGCACCGTGACCCTGCTGGGCGCGGGCATCACGGCGTACTACATGACGCGCGTGATGCTGATGACGTTCTTCGGCGAGGAGCGGTGGCGCAACACGGCGACCGCCTCCCCGGCGGAGCCGGACGTCGAGCCCGCCGCGCAGACGCACGGCGCCCATGGGGAGCCGCACCCGCACGAGTCGCCCCGGTCGATGACGGTCCCGATGATCGTGCTCGCCTTCGGGTCGGTGTTCGCGGGCGGGTTCTTCAGCATCGGCGACCGGTTCGCGCACTGGCTGGAGCCGGTGACGCAGTTCGAGCACCCGCACCCGCCGATCAGCGTGCCGCTGATCACCGCGATGACGGTCGCCGTCCTGCTGATCGGCGTCGCGGCCGCGTACGCCCAGTACGGCCGGGGGCCCGTCCCGGTCGTCGCCCCGCGCGGCTCGCTGCTGACCCGCGCCGCCCGGCGCGATCTCCTCCAGGACGACTTCAACCACGTCGTCCTGGTCCGCGGCGGCGAGCACCTCACCCGCTCCCTGGTCTACGTCGACCACACCCTGGTCGACGGGGTGGTCAACGGTACGGCGGCCTCGGTCGGCGGGCTCTCCGGCCGGCTGCGCAAGCTGCAGAACGGCTACGCCCGCTCGTACGCGGTCTCGATGTTCGGCGGTACGGCGATCCTCATTGCCGCGACCCTGCTGATGAGGGCGGTCTGATCACGATGTCCTTTCCCCTTCTGACGGTCACGGCGGCGCTCCCGGCCGTCGGCGCGGTCCTGACCGCCGCCGTCCCGGCCGCCCGCCGCACCGCCGCCAAGTGGCTGGCGCTGCTCTTCTCGCTCGCCACGCTGGTCCTGGCCGCCCTGGTGGCCGTCCGCTTCGATCCCTCCGGCGACCGCTACCAGCTCACCGAGTCCCACGCCTGGATCCCGGACTTCGGAGTCAGGTACGAGCTGGGCGTGGACGGCATCGGCGTCGCGCTGATCGCGCTGACCGCCCTGCTGATCCCGTTCGTGATCCTGGCCGGCTGGAACGACGCCGAGCCCCTGGAGACGAAGTCCTCGCGGTGGCGGCCGACCCAGGGCTTCTTCGCCCTGATCCTGATGGTCGAGGCGATGGTGATCATCTCCTTCGAGGCCACCGACGTCTTCCTCTTCTACATCTTCTTCGAAGCCATGCTCATCCCGATGTACTTCCTCATCGGCGGCTTCGGGGACCGGGCGCACGCGGGCACCGACGGGGCGGCGGCGGCCCAGCGCTCGTACGCCGCCGTCAAGTTCCTCCTCTACAACCTGGCCGGCGGGCTCATCATGCTGGCCGCCGTCATCGGGCTGTACGTGGTCGCCGGGTCCTTCTCGCTCGCGGAGATCGCCGAGGCGCGCGCGAGCGGCGAGCTGGAGATGGCGGCCAGTACGGAGCGGCTGCTGTTCCTCGGCTTCTTCTTCGCGTTCGCGGTGAAGGCGCCGCTGTGGCCGCTGCACACCTGGCTGCCCAACGCCATGGGAGAGGCGACCGCCCCGGTCGCCGTGCTGATCACCGCGGTCGTCGACAAGGTCGGCACCTTCGCGATGCTGCGCTTCTGCCTCCAGCTCTTCCCCAACGCCAGCGAGTGGGCGACGCCCGCCATCCTCGTGCTGGCGCTGATCAGCATCATCTACGGCGCGCTGGTCGCCGTCGGCCAGCGCGACATCAAGCGCCTGATCGCGTACGCGTCGATCTCGCACTTCGGCTTCATCATCCTGGGCATCTTCGTGATGACGTCCCAGGGCCAGTCGGGCGCGACGCTCTACATGGTCAACCACGGAATCTCGACCGCCGCGCTGATGCTGGTGGCCGGGTTCCTGATCTCGCGGCGCGGCTCGCGGCTCATCGCCGACTACGGCGGGGTGCAGAAGGTGGCCCCGGTGCTCGCGGGCACCTTCCTGGTCGGCGGTCTCGCGACGCTGTCCATGCCGGGGCTGGCACCCTTCGTCAGTGAATTCCTGGTGCTGGTCGGCACGTTCGCGGCGTATCCGGTGGCCGGCGTCATCGCGACCCTGGGCATCGTCCTCGCCGCTCTCTACACCCTGGTCCTCTACCAGCGGACGATGACGGGCCCGGTCAAGGCCGAGGTGCGGGCCATGCCCGACCTCAAGGCCCGTGAGCTGGTGGTCGTCGCCCCGCTGATCGCGCTGCTGCTGCTCCTCGGCGTCTTCCCCAAGCCGCTGACGGACATCGTCAACCCGGCCGTGCAGCACACCATGAACGACGTCCGCAAGACGGACCCCACCCCCGAGATTGAAGCGGAGGCGGCCAAGTGAGCGCATCAGCTGTCCACGGTCTGTGGACGACGGTCGCGGCACCCGCCGCCGAGGGCGGCTTCACGGCCCCGCACATCGAGTACGCGCAGCTGTCGCCGACGCTCATCGTCGTCGGCGCGGCGGTGCTCGGCGTACTCGCCGAGGCCTTCGTGCCGCGCAAGGCCCGGTACTACGCGCAGCTGTTCCTGTCGGTCGTCGCCCTCGCCGCCGCCTTCGCGGCGGTCGTGGCGCTCGCGGCCGGCGGATACGGCACCACGAAGGCGCAGATCGCGGCGGAGGGCGCCATCGCGGTCGACGGTCCGGCGCTCTTCCTCCAGGGCACGATCCTGCTGGCCTCGCTGGTCGCCGTGTTCACCTTCGCCGAGCGCAGGCTCGATCCGGACGCGCACGGCAACCGCGTCGACTCGTTCGCGGCCCAGGCCGCGTCCGTACCCGGCAGTGACAGTGAGAAGGCCGCGGTCAAGGCCGGATTCACCACGACCGAGGTCTTCCCGCTCGCGCTCTTCGCGATCGCCGGGATGCTCGTCTTCCCGGCGGCCAACGACCTGCTGACGCTGTTCGTGGCGCTGGAGGTCTTCTCGCTCCCCCTGTACCTGCTGTGCGCCGTCGCCCGCCGCAAGCGGCTGATGTCGCAGGAGGCCGCGGTGAAGTACTTCCTCCTCGGCTCCTTCTCGTCGGCGTTCCTGCTCTTCGGCATCGCGCTGATGTACGGGTACGCGGGCTCGGTCTCGTACGCGAGGATCGCGAGCGTCGTCGACGGCACGGTCCGGCAGATCGACCCGGCGCTCGCCGCCACCATGGGCAACGACGCGCTGCTGCTCATCGGCGCCGCGATGATCCTGATGGGCCTGCTCTTCAAGGTCGGAGCGGTGCCGTTCCACATGTGGACCCCGGACGTCTACCAGGGCGCTCCGACCCCGGTCACCGGTTTCATGGCGGCGGCGACCAAGGTGGCGGCCTTCGGCGCGCTGCTGCGGCTGCTGTACGTCGTGCTGCCGGGCCTGCGCTGGGACTGGCGCCCGGTGATGTGGGGCATCGCGATCGTCACCATGCTGGGCGGCGCGATCGTCGCGGTCACCCAGACCGACATCAAGCGCCTCCTGGCGTACTCGTCGATCGCGCACGCCGGGTTCATCCTGGCCGGTGTGATCGCGACCACGGGAGAGGGCGTCTCGGCCGTCCTCTTCTACCTGCTGGCGTACTCCTTCACGACGATCGGCGCCTTCGCCGTGGTCACGCTGGTGCGCGACGCGGGCGGCGAGGCGACGCACCTGTCGAAATGGGCGGGGCTGGGGCGGCGCTCGCCCCTGGTGGCCGCCGTCTTCGCGGTGTTCCTGCTGGCCTTCGCCGGTATCCCGCTGACGTCGGGCTTCTCGGGGAAGTTCGCGGTCTTCAAGGCGGCGGCCGAGGGCGGCGCCGGGGTGCTGGTCGTGGTCGGTGTGGTCTCGTCGGCGATCGCCGCGTTCTTCTACATCCGGGTGATCGTCCTGATGTTCTTCAGCGAGCCGAAGGCGGACGGCCCGACGGTCGCCGTGCCGTCGCCGCTGACGATGGTGGCGATCGGGACGGGCGTCGCGGTGACGCTGGTGCTCGGTCTCGCGCCGCAGTACTTCCTGGACCTGGCCGGCCAGGCGGGGGTCTTCGTCCGCTGACCGTGTGCCGTCTTCCGTACGGGCACGACCGCCGCCCGGTGCCCCTCCTCGCAGGGGTGCCGGGCGGCTGTTTTCGGGCGGGGGTGTCAGTGGGGGCCCCTATCGTGGGGAGCCGGGCACGGTACGCACGGGGGACAGAGCGATGAACGGGACGGGTGGCATGGTCGAGGCCGGCGAGGTGACGCGCAGCGACGCGCTGGAGACGCTGCACCGCGTCTTCGGGTACGAGGCGTTCCGCGGTGAGCAGGCTGCGGTCATCGAGCATGTGGTGGCCGGCGGGGACGCGGTCGTGCTGATGCCGACCGGCGGCGGAAAGTCGCTGTGCTACCAGATCCCCGCGCTGGTCAGGCCCGGTACGGGCATCGTGATCTCCCCTCTCATCGCACTCATGCAGGACCAGGTCGACGCGCTGCGGGCGCTCGGTGTGCGGGCCGGGTTCATCAACTCCACGCAGGACTTCGACGAGCGGCGCGCGATGGAGGCGGAGTTCCTCGCCGGGGAGCTGGACCTCCTCTACCTGGCACCGGAGCGGCTGCGCCTGGACTCCACCCTGGACCTGATCGGCCGGGCCAAGATCTCGGTGTTCGCGATCGACGAGGCGCACTGCGTGGCCCAGTGGGGCCACGACTTCCGGCCGGACTACCTGAACCTGTCGGTGCTGGGCCGGCGGTGGCCGGAGGTGCCGCGGATCGCGCTGACCGCGACCGCGACGGACGCCACCCACCGCGAGATCACCCAGCGGCTCGGGATGCCGCAGGCCCGGCACTTCGTGGCGAGCTTCGACCGCCCCAACATCCAGTACCGGATCGTGGGGAAGTCCGATCCGAAGAAGCAGCTGCTGGCCTTCCTGCGGGAGGAGCACCCGGGGGACGCGGGCATCGTCTACTGCCTCTCGCGCAATTCGGTCGACAAGACGGCGGAGTTCCTCTGCCGCAACGGCATCGAGGCCGTGCCGTACCACGCGGGGCTCGACGGGGGGACGCGCGCCGCGCACCAGTCCCGGTTCCTGCGGGAGGAGGGCCTGGTGGTCGTGGCGACCATCGCCTTCGGCATGGGCATCGACAAGCCGGACGTGCGGTTCGTCGCCCACCTCGACCTGCCGAAGTCGGTCGAGGGCTACTACCAGGAGACGGGCCGCGCCGGGCGCGACGGGATGCCGTCGACGGCCTGGATGGCGTACGGCCTCCAGGACGTGGTGCAGCAGCGCAAGATGATCCAGAGCAGCGAGGGCGACGAGGCGTTCCGCCGGCGGGCCGCCTCCCACCTGGACGCGATGCTCGCACTCTGCGAGACCGCGCAGTGCCGGCGGGCCCAGCTGCTGGCGTACTTCGGGCAGGACCCCGAGGCGGCCGCCTGCGGCAACTGCGACACGTGCCTGACACCGCCCGAGACGTGGGACGGGACGGTGGCGGCGCAGAAGGTCCTGTCCACGATCGTGCGGTTGCAGCGGGAGCGCAGGCAGAAGTTCGGGGCGGGCCAGATCATCGACATCCTGCTGGGCCGCAAGACCGCCAAGGTGATCCAGTTCGACCACGACCAGCTGTCGGTCTTCGGCATCGGCGAGGAGCTGGCGGAGGCGGAGTGGCGGGGCGTGGTGCGGCAGATGCTGGCACAGGGTCTGCTGGCGGTCGAGGGTGAGTACGGCACGCTGGTCATGACGGACGAGAGCGCGTCGGTGCTGAGCCGGGAGCGTGAGGTGCGCCTGCGCAAGGAGGCGAAGCCGGTCCCGGCCGCGCGGTCCGGGTCCGCGAAGGGCGAGCGCAGGGCGAAGGCGGCGGCCGCCAAGGCGGACCTGCCGGCGGAGGCGGTGCCGGTCTTCGAAGCGCTGCGGGCGTGGCGCGCGGAGCAGGCGCGGGAGCAGGGCGTACCGGCGTACGTGATCTTCCACGACGCGACCCTGCGCGAGATCGCGACGGTGCGGCCGGGGTCGGTGGCGGAGCTGGGCGGTATTGCCGGGCTCGGCGAGAAGAAGCTGGCCACGTACGGGGAAGGGGTGCTGGAGGTGCTGGCCTCGCTGGGCGGGGCGGAGGGTCCGGCGGGCCCTGGGGATCCTGCGGCCCCGGTGGCCTCGTCGGCCCCTTCGGCCCCGGTTTCCTCGGCCCCGGTTTCCTCGGCCCCGGCCGGGGCGGCGCGGGTTGCCGACGCGGATGCGGCGGATTGGGACTGGGGCGCGGAGCCGGACTGGGACGAGCCGGAACCGTAGGGCCGGCGCAGGGGGGCTTCTCTCCCCGCCCCGCCCCGCCCCTTCCCTTCCCGCAACTGGGGCTCCGCCCCGGATCCCGCTCCTCGGACGCCGGAGAGGGCTGGAATGTCCAGCCCTCTCCGGCCGGGGGGCGTGTCAGGGCGTGGGGGTGATGCGGCCCGTCACTTCGCCCAGGCCGACGCGGGTGCCGTGCGGGCCCGGGGCCCACGCCGTCATCGTGACCTCGTCGCCGTCCTCCAGGAACGTCCGCTTGCCGGTGGGGAGTTCGATCGGGTCGCGGCCGTTCCAGGTCAGTTCCAGGAGGGAGCCGCGTTCGTTCACCTCGGGGCCGCTGACCGTGCCGGAGCCGAAGAGGTCGCCCGTACGCAGCGACGCGCCGTTCACCGTCATCTGGGCCAGCTGCTGCGCCGCCGTCCAGTACATGGTGGAGAAGGGGGGAGTGGAGACCACCTCGCCGTTGATCCTCACCTCGATGCGGATGTCGTAGCCGCCGGGCTCCTCCTCGTCGGAGTCGTCGAGGTAGGGGAGGAGGGGGAGGTCGCGGGCCGGGGGTGCCACCTGGGCCGCGTCCAGGGCCTCCAGCGGGGTCACCCACGCCGACACGGACGTGGCGAAGGACTTGCCGAGGAAGGGGCCGAGGGGGACGTACTCCCAGGCCTGGATGTCCCGCGCCGACCAGTCGTTGAGGAGGGACAGCCCGAAGACGTGGTCCCGGAAGTCCGCGAGCGGGACCGGCGTGCCGTGCGGGGAAGGAGTGCCGACCACGAAGCCGACCTCCGCTTCGATGTCGAGCTTGACGGAGGGGCCGAAGACGGGGGCCGGATCGGCCGGCGCCTTGCGCTGGCCGTTGGGGCGCACCACGTCCGTGCCGGAGACCACGACCGTGCCGGACCGGCCGTGGTAACCGATCGGCAGGTGCTTCCAGTTGGGGGTCAGCGCGTCGCCGTCGGGGCGGAAGATCCTGCCCACGTTGGTGGCGTGGTGCTCGCTCGCGTAGAAGTCGACGTAGTCCGCGACGTCGTACGGGAGGTGCAGCGTGACCGCGGCGAGAGGGTGCAGCAGGGGCTCGATGTCGGCGCGGTGCGCGGGGCTCGTCACCCACGCGGTGAGCGCGCGGCGCACGTCGCGCCACGCGGTACGCCCCGCCGCGAGCAGCGGGTTGAGCGTGGGCCGGGCGAGCAGCGCGGCGTACGGAGAGCCCAGGGCGAGTGCGGCCGCCCCCGCGTCCAGCACATGGCCGCCGATACGGACACCGACCCGGCGGCGCTCGGGCTCGTCCGCGGTGGAGAAGACGCCGTAAGGGAGGTTGTGCGGGCCGAAGAGGTCGCCTTCGGCAAGGTCGAGCGGGCTCTGCTCGGGCATCGGTGCTGCCTCGCTTTCCAGGTCATGGGGGGAACACGTTACGTGGGAGCCGCCTGCGACGGCAGTGCTTAAAAAGTTCGAAATGTCCGAAAGGGCCTTGCTGGAGGCGGGAATTCCGGCTCAGCGTCCTTCGCGGACAGGGACAAGGACAGGGACAGGGACAGGGACAGGGGCGGGGGCGGGGCGGGCCGCAGTCCGGGCAGGCCCGGCGTCCCCGTGCACGCCGGCACCGAGGACCAGTGGACTC
The DNA here is from genome assembly GCF_053591575.1 of Streptomyces altiplanensis. Lineage (NCBI taxonomy): Bacteria > Bacillati > Actinomycetota > Actinomycetes > Kitasatosporales > Streptomycetaceae > Streptomyces > Streptomyces altiplanensis. The sequence goes on from NZ_JBSFUB010000010.1 coordinate 26,630, forward strand.
CGGTCGCACGGTTCGTGTGCGGTACGCAGTACGCGTCGCCGCGGCCGGTGCGCGCGGTGTCGCTCCGCTGACGCGGGGCCGTCCCCTGCCCGCCCCTCCCGAACCGGGGCCCCGGGGCGCCCTGCGGGCGTGACCTCGATCGCCGGACGGGCCGGGTGGGGCCGCGCTGGATTCTCCGAGCTCCAGCGCGCTGCCCGCCGGGTCGAGCGTGAACCCCGCCGAGTCCGCCGCCGGCGACGGCGGCCGCGAGGAGCACGGCGGCGACGGCGGTCGCGAGGAGGCCGAGGGCGATCAGGCGCACGGCCCGGCGCATCGGTCCCGGCGCGAGGGCGAATTCGGCGGAGTGCTTGCGCCCGGCCAGGTGACGGCGGCCCGTGACGTACTGCGCCAGGCCGAACGTCATGCCGATCGCGGCGGCCGAGAAGCCCCAGTGCCAGCCCCTGTGGTCGCCGGGCCGGCCGGTGACGGGCGGGCCGGCGAAGGCGCCGATGTTGATGCCCATGGAGTACAGGGCGAACCCGGCGTCGCGGCGGTCGTCCTCGGTGCGGTAGAGCTTGCCGACCATGCTGGCGACATTGGGTTTGAGCAGGCTCGTGCCGGCGCTGATCAGGCCGAGGCCGGTCCAGGTCATGGCGTCGGTCGGGACGGCCATCGCGTAGGGGCCGCAGGCGATGAGGATGCCGCGCCGTAGAGCACGGCGCGGCAGGAGCCGAGGATGCGGTCGGCCAGCCGGCCAGCCGGCCGCCCGCCCGCCACGGAGGCCGGGTAGACCATGGTCCCGTAGGCCGCGGAGACGGAGGCGGCCGTGCTGGGGCCATGTCCATGCCCTGGCCGGCCACGGAATCGGCGAAGCAGAGGACCAGGATGGGCCTGCATGCCGAGGAACGAGAAGCGTTCCCAGACCTCCAGGCCGGACAGGAGCATCAGGCCCCGCGGCCGGCCGAAGAAGGCGTGGTCGTCCTCGGGCGGCGGTTCGGTGGGCTCGTCGGGCCGGGCGTCGGACACGGCGCGGAACAAAGGGACTACTCCTGGTCGTATCAGGTGAGCAGGAACATACCGGTGTCTCTCGGGCGGTGCGCGGGTGACGGGAAGGCGCTCACTGTGATCGAAAGCTGACCGGATACGCTGACTTGAGTGAAGACAGCGACACATCGACAATCCGTGTGATCGTCAGCAGACAGGAGTAACCCTCGTGACCGTCGTCGGGCCGTTCGGACTGAGCGTGCGGGACCAGGCTCTTGAGACCGATGTCCAGAACGGCTTGGCAGCCGTCGAGGAAGGGCTTCTCGACGCCACCAAGAGCGAGGTTCCGTTCATCACGGAGGCCGCGCAGCACCTGGTCCGGGCAGGGGGCAAGCGGTTCCGGCCCCTGCTGGTCATGCTGGCCGCCCAGTTCGGTGACCCCCACGCGCCGGGCATCGTGCCCTCCGCGGTGGTCGTCGAGCTGACCCACCTGGCGACGCTGTACCACGACGACGTGATGGACGAGGCGGACGTACGCCGCGGGGTCGCCAGCGCCAACACCCGCTGGGGCAACTCGGTCGCGGTCCTCACCGGCGACTTCCTCTTCGCGCGCGCCTCGCACATCCTGGCGGACCTCGGGCCCGAAGCCGTACGCATCCAGGCGGAGGCGTTCGAGCGCCTCGTCACCGGCCAGATCCTGGAGACGGCCGGACCGCGCGACGGCCAGGAGCCGGTCGGGCACTACCTGGACGTCATCGCGGGCAAGACCGGCTCGCTGATCGCGGTCTCGGGGCGCTTCGGCGCGATGATGTCGGGCGCCGACGAGAGCGTCGTCGACATCCTCACCCAGTACGGCGAGCGCCTGGGCACCGCCTTCCAGCTGGCGGACGACGTACTCGACATCGCGAGCGACAGCCACGAGTCCGGGAAGACGCCGGGCACGGACCTGCGCGAGGGCATCCCCACGCTGCCGGTGCTGCTGCTGCGCGCCCAGGCCGCCGAGCACGGGCGTCCGGAGGACGTCGAGCTGTGCGAGCTGCTCGACGGGGACCTCACCGACGACGCCCTGCTCGCCGAGGTGCTGCGGCGCCTGCGCGCGCACCCGGCCCTGGAGCAGGCGCGCCGCGACACCATCCGGTACGCCGAGGGCGCGAGGGCGTCGCTGGCGCCGCTGCCCGAGTGCTACGCGAAGTCGGCTCTGGAGGAGCTGTGCGACGCGGTGGTGCACCGCGCCGGCTAGACGGCCGACGGACGCACGGGGCGACCGGCGCCTTCCCTGACTGACGGGGGAGGCGCCGCCGCCTTTTGTCATCCCGCAGCAGGAGACGGAGTTGATCCTGGGGGCTGACGCTTCCTGCCCGCCGTTTTGGTCGGATGAGAACCACCACTCCCCACCGATTCGGGTGAGAATGGCGGCGCGGGGTGGACGAGTGCAGTGGACGACGGCCGCCAACCACGGAGGTAGAGCACACATGGCACCGAACGACAGCGCACAGACCACTGATGGGAACTTCGCCGCGGGCCGCCGGAAGGCCGCGCGTTACATCGTCCCGGTCGCGGTGGCGGGGGTGGCGGCGGCGACCATCGGGCTCGTCCCGGCGCTCGCTGACTCCGGCGACCCCGATCTGCCGAAGATCACCGCTCAGCAGCTGGTCGAGAAGATGGCGGCGTCGGACACGCAGCAGCTCTCCGGCAACGTGAAGATCAGCACCGACCTGGGCATCCCCTCCCTGGGCGGCATCGCGGACAGCCTGGCGCCCCGGGGCGGGGACGAGGGTTCGTCGGCCGATCCGCAGGCCAGGCTGATGGAGCTCGCCTCCGGTACGCACACGCTGCGCGTCGCGGCCGACGGCCCGGACAAGCAGCGGGTGTCGGTCCTGGGCGACGCCGCGGAGTACAGCCTGATTCACAACGGCGGTGAGGTCTGGGCGTACGACAGTGCCTCGAACGAGGCCTTCCACACCAAGGCGCCCGCGGAGGCCAAGGGTTCCGGCAAGGATTCCGGCCGGCCCGAGAAGCTGCCCGAGGGGGTCCCGACGACGCCGAAGGAGCTGGCCGAGGGGGCGCTGAAGGCCGCGGACGACACCACGTCGGTGACGGTCGACGGTACGACGCAGGTCGCCGGCCGGGACGCGTACCAGCTGCTCGTCGAGCCCAAGCAGTCCGGTTCGACGGTCGGGTCCGTCCGGGTCGCGGTCGACGCGGAGAACGGCGTACCGCTCAAGTTCACGCTCACACCGAGCAGCGGCGGCAAGGCCGCGATCGACGTGGGCTTCACGAAGGTCGACTTCGGGAAGCCGTCCGCGGACACCTTCGCGTTCACCCCGCCCAAGGGTGCGAAGGTGACCGAGGGCGACGACGAGCCGAAGGCCCGGGAGAAGGACTTCGGGAAGGACTTCGGGAAGGACTTCAAGGGCGAGGAGGGTTTGAAGGACTTCGAGGGGCTGAACGTCATCGGCAAGGGCTGGACCTCGGTCGCCGAGATCTCGTCCCCCGGCGGCGAAGCGGGCGCCGGCTCCGGGGCGCCCGAGGCGGGCGACGTGCCGCCGCAGGCCCAGCAGTTCATGGACGCGCTGGGCGACAAGGTGTCCGGTGAGTTCGGTTCGGGCACGGTCTTCGAGACCCGTCTCGTCAACGCCCTGATGACGGACGACGGCAAGGTGTACGTCGGCGCGGTCACCAAGGACGCGCTGGTCCGGGCCGCCGACGCGGCCAAGTAGGACAGGCAGAACAGGCAGGGAAGACAGGGCAGACAAGGCAGAGCCGGGATGGAGGAGCTGTCCGCCGTGAACAGTGAGGCCGTGATCGACACACGTGGGCTCACCAAGCGTTTCCGCGGCGGGCAGCTCGCCGTCGACGGCCTCGATCTCACCGTCCCCGCCGGCAGTGTCTTCGGCTTCCTCGGGCCCAACGGCTCGGGGAAGACGACCACCATCCGGATGCTGATGGGCCTGATCGAGCCGACGTCCGGTACGGCGACCCTGCTCGGCAGACCCGTGCCGCGCGACGCCCGCAGCGTGCTGCCCGAGGTGGGCGCGCTCATCGAGGGGCCCGCGCTGTACGGGTTCCTGTCGGGCCGCGACAACCTGATCCGTTACGACTCCGCCGACCCGGCGGCCGATCCGCGCACCCGCCGGGCGCGGGTCGCGGCGGCGCTCGACCGGGTGGGCCTGACGGCCGCGGGGAGCAAGAAGGCCAAGGCGTACTCGCTGGGGATGAAGCAGCGGCTCGGGCTCGCGTCCGCGCTGCTCCGGCCGCGCCGGCTGCTCGTACTCGACGAGCCGACCAACGGCCTCGACCCGCAGGGCATGCGCGAGATCCGTTCGCTGGTGCGGGAGCTGGCGGCGGACGGCACGACGGTCTTCCTCTCCTCGCACCTGCTCGACGAGATCGAGCAGGTGTGCACGCACGCGGCGGTGATGGCCCGGGGACGGCTGATCGTCCAGGGCCCGGTCGCCGAGCTGGCGGCCGGTGCGCGCGGGCGGCTCGCCGTCACCACACCGGACACGGCGGACGCGGCGCGGGTGCTCAAGGAGCTGGGCGTCACCGGCCTGACGGTCGCGGAGGACCGGGTGACCGGAGAGCTGCCGCCGGGGGACGCGGACCTGGCGGACCTCAACACCGCACTCGTGCGGGCCGGTGTGCGGGTGAGGTCCTTCGGCGTCGAACGGGCCTCGCTGGAGGACGCGTTCGTGGCACTGACGGGAGAAGGTTTCGATGTCGCGGGCTGAAACGACGGTCCGGCGGGAGAGCCCGCGGGCCCGCAGCCCGCTGTGGACGCTCGGCCTCCTCCGGTCCGAGCTGACCACCACCTTCCGGCGCTGGCGCACGCTCGCGCTGCTGGCGGTGCTGGCCGCCGTACCCGTGCTCATCGGCATCGCCGTGAAGATCGAGACGGGCGACGGCTCGCCGGCCGGCGGTGGCGGCGGAGGGGGCGGCGCGGGACCGGCCTTCCTCGCGCAGATCACCAACAACGGTCTCTTCCTCGTCTTCGCGGCGCTCGCCGCGACCCTGCCGGTCTTCCTGCCGATGGCCGTCGGCGTCGTCGCGGGCGACGCGGTGGCGGGCGAGGCGAACGCGGGCACGCTGCGCTATCTGCTGGTCGCCCCGGCCGGACGCACCCGGCTGCTGCTCGCCAAGTTCACGTCCACGCTGGTCTTCTGCCTGGCCGCGACCCTGGTCGTGGCCGTGTCAGCGCTGGTCACCGGGGCCCTGCTCTTCCCGCTGGGCGAAGTCACCACCATCTCGGGCACGCGGATCGGCTTCGGGGACGGGCTGGTACGGGCCGTGCTGATCGCGGCGGTCGTGGCGGCCTCGCTGGTCGGCCTCGCGGCGATCGGCCTGTTCGTCTCGACCCTCACCAACAGCGGTGTCGCGGCGATGGCGACGACGGTCGGACTGCTGATCACGGTGCAGATCCTGGACACGGTCCCGCAGCTGGACGCGATCCATCCGTATCTCTTCACGCACCACTGGCTGTCCTTCACAGACCTGCTGCGCGAGCCGCTCTACTGGGACGGGGTACTGGACAACCTCGGGCTCCAGGCGCTGTACGCGGCGGTGTTCGGCTCCGCGGCCTGGGCGCGCTTCACGACGAAGGACATCACGGCCTGAGGCACGGGGGAGCGACCGCGTGGAAACCGGTCACGCGCTGCTCCAGGAGAACGTGAGTCCTTCGGCACGGGGGGTCCCGCCCAGGGGCCGGCCTCCTCGTGGGCCCTTCGGGCCGGAAACTCCGCACACTCCGCACATTCCGCACGCGACACTCCGCACGCGCCGGTGGCCCGGCCCCGCCGGGGGCCGGGCCGCCGGCCCGCGGTCAGAAGGTGAGCTTCCAGCTGTCGATGTAGCCGGTGTCCTGCGTGGCGATGTCCTGGACTCTGAGCTTCCAGGTGCCGTTGGCCGGCTCGCTCGACGCGTTCACCGTGTAGGTGGTGATCACGTTGTCGGCCGAGTCGCTGCTGCTGGAGTTCTTCAGCCGGTACGCCGTCCCGTCGGGTGCGACGAGGTCGACGACCAGGTCGCCGCGCCAGGTGTGCTTGATGTCCACCCCCACCTGGAGGGCGGCCGGGGCGTTGCCCGTGCGGCCCGAGACGGTGACGGACGAGGTGACGGCCGCGCCGTTGTCCGGGACGGCGACGTCGGCGGTGTTCTCGTGCACGTCGCCGGGCGGGGTGGTGGATCCGGTGCCCAGCGTCCAGACGGCGTGGGCGATCGCGTCGCTGTTGCGGTCCAGGGCGGTGTCGTTGATGTTCGCCGTGGTGTCGCAGGAGGAGTGGTAGCAGCGGTCGAAGGCCTGGCCGGCGGTGCCGCCCCACTTCTGGGCCTGGGCGCTCGTCTTCGTACGGCTCGCGCCGGTGAAGAGGCCGCCGACCGGTATGCCCACGTTCTTGAAGCTGGCGTGGTCGGAGCGGCCGTCGCCCTCGGTCTCGATCTCGGTCGGGACGCCGAGGCCCGCGTAGTAGTCCTTGAAGGTCTTCTCGATGGCCGGGTCGTCGTCGTAGACGAAGTAGCCGGGGTTCGGTGAGCCGACCATGTCGAAGTTGAGGTAGCCGGAGAACTTCGAACGCTCGGTGGCGGGAAGGCTGTTGACGTACGCCTTGGATCCGACGAGCCCCAGCTCCTCCGCGCCCCACCAGCCGAACCGCAGGTGTTTCTCGGGCTTGAGCTGGGCGCGGGAGACGGCGAGGGCGGTCTCCAGGACGGCGGCGGAACCGGACCCGTTGTCGTTGATGCCGGGGCCCGAGGCGACCGAGTCGAGGTGTGCGCCGGCCATCAGGATCTGGTTGGGGTCACCGCCCGGCCAGTCGGCGATCAGGTTGTAGCCGGTCGCGCCGCCGGAGGTGAACGTCGTGACGGAGGTGGTGAATCCGGCGGCGTCCAGCTTGGCCTTCAGGTAGTCGACGGAGGCTTTGTAACCGGGGCGTCCGTGGGCGCGGTTGCCGCCGTTGGCGGTGGCTATCGACTGGAGCTGGGTGAGGTGCGCCTTGACGTTGGCGAGGGGTATGTCGGGGGCGGCGAGCGCCGCGGACGGGGTGGCGGTGGTGGCGGACGCGGCGGGCGCGGTGGCGGCGACCAGGCCGGTGAGGGCGAGGGCGACGGCCGCGGCGGTGCGTCCGGGAGTGCTGGAGAGGTTCATGTGGGGGCTCCGGATTCCGTACGGGGACAGACGGAACGTGCGAGATGCCCCGCGGCGCGTGCGGCGGCGCGGGGCATTGGAGCTGATGGTGCGTCGGTTGTGCGTGGGCTGCGCGTGCTGAATGTTCAGCGAGGGCCCGACCGACCGTCAAGAGCGGAAACCGGTCACCGGTGTCCGTATACCGGACGGCGGGAGTGGTGCGGAAGCCGCCTCAGTGCACGCAGTACTCGTTTCCCTCGGGGTCCGTCATGACCACCCATTCGCCCCCGGGCCCCTTCGCGTGGTGGACGACGGCCGCGCCGAGCGCCCCCAGGCGGGCGACTTCGGCCTCCCGCGTGCCCGGCTCGGCGTGCACGTCGATGTGCAGCCGGTTCTTGACCGTCTTCGTCTCCGGTACGCGCTGGAAGAGGATCCGGCGGCCGAGCCCCGTCCCTGTGGCCTTGTCGTACGGATCGTCCGGATGCCGGACGGCGACCAGATCGCGAAAGGCGCGGCGGCCGTGGAATTCCACCGTCGCGTCGGGCGGTAGGGCGCCGGAACCGATGAGGCGCTCGATCAGGGCGTTGTTGTCCTCCGCCTCGTAGCCGAGGGCCGCGGCCCAGAAGTCGGCCTGGGCATGCGGGTCGTCGGCGTCGACGACGAGCTTCCAGTGCAGTGTCATGGTAACCGGTTATAGTGGTTACGTGATGGAGCCCGCAATGGAAACGCCCGGACTGGTCCTGCGCACGCCGCAGGGCCGTCCGTATCTCTTCGACGCGGGCGCCCTCTGCCTCGAACTGCTGCCGACCGGCGGTCCCGGGCCGCTCGCCCGGTACGAGGTGCTGCACACTCCGGCCGACCTGGCGCTGTGGGCGGAGCGGAGCCGACTGCCGGCAGGGCTCGACCTGACCGTGGGCGAAGGCGAGCTGTCGGACGCGCGCGCCCTGCGCGACGCGCTCCACCGGCTGGCCGCCGACCGCGCCCACGGCCGCGCCCTGGCCGCCGCCGACCTCGACGTGGTCAACGAACGGGCGGCGCGGGAGCCGCTGGCCGCCCGTGTCGACGTGGTCGTGGGAGCGGGCGCCGTGCGCGCGTGGGCGCCGGGCGCCACCGGGGACCGGCTGCTGTCGACGGTGGCGCGCGACGCGGTCGACCTGTTCACCGGACCGTACGCCCACCGCATCCGCGAATGCGGCTCGCACGACTGCTACCTGCTGTTCGTCGACACCTCACGCCCCGGCCGCCGCCGCTGGTGCGCGATGGAACGCTGCGGAAACCGCAACAAGGCGCGCGCCCACCGCGTCCGCCGCAGCGAGGGCGTCGCCCCGGCGGACGGCTGAGGGACGGCCCGTACGGCGCTGCGGCCGGTGGCCGCTCCCGCAAGGGGAGTTGAAGCCGGGTCAGCGGGCGGAAGCCGCGGTGGCTTCTGACGCTGCGGATTCCGGCGCCGCGGATTCCGCCGCCGTACGGGCGTCGTAGTCGGCGCGGGCCGCCGCGATCTCGCTCTGGTGCTTCTCGGTCCAGGTGACCAGGGAGCGGATCGTGGTGTGCAACGTCGCGCCGAGCGGCGTGAGTTCGTACTCCACACGCGGCGGCACCACCGGGTGCACCGTGCGCTTGACGAGCCCGTCGCGCTCCAGCTGGCGCAGCGTCACCGTCAGCATGCGCTGGCTGATGCCGTCGATCCTGCGCCGCAGTTCGGTGAAGCGCAGTACGTGGCTGTCGAGCAGCGCGATGACCAGCAGCGACCACTTGTCGGCGACGCGGTCGAGGATCTGGCGGACCTCGCAGTCCTCGCGGGTGTCCCACTGGAAGGGGTCGGTGTCGCCGTACGCCCCCTGGGAGCCGGTGACTTCGCAGTTACTCGGTGACTTCAAAGTGCCTTCTTCCATGCGCCGGAATGCTGCCGCAGGATGCCTTTGGTTACAAGAGAGAACCGACCGGCATCCCGATAACTGGTTTGATATGAGAGGCACTTACCCATGACCCGACGCGCCTGGGCGCTGCTGCTCGTACTCTGCGGCACCATCTTCCTCGAAGGCATCGACGTCGCCATGCTGTCGGTCGCCGTGCCGTCCATCAGATCCGACCTGGAGTTGCCGACCGGCACCGCGGCCTGGGTGATGAGCGCCTACGTCCTCGGATACGCCGGATTCACCCTGCTCGGCGGTCGCGCGGCCGACCTGCTCGGCCGGCGACGGATGTTCCTGACCTGGCTCGCGGTCTTCCTCGGCTTCTCCGTGCTCGGCGGGTTCGCCACCGAGGGCTGGATGCTGATCGTCGCCCGCTTCGTGACCGGCGTGGCCGCGGCCTTCATGACTCCGGCCGCGATGTCGATCATCACCACCTCGTACGAGGAGGGCCCGAAGCGGAACAAGGCCCTGCTCGTCTTCGCCGGCACGGCCGCGGGCGGTTTCTCGCTCGGCCTGGTCATCGGCGGGCTGCTGACCCAGCTCGGCTGGCGGTGGGTGTTCTTCGCCCCGGTCCTGCTGGGCGGCCTCATCCTGATCGCGGCGCTGCGGCTGCTCCCGGCGGAGGCCCGGCCGGCCCGCCGCGGCGGAGCCTTCGACCTCGCCGGCGCGGCGACGGCCGCCGGGGCGATGCTGCTGCTGGCGTACGGGATCGTACGGCTGGAGCACGGCTTCGACGGCTGGCGGCTGACGGCCGCCGTGGTGGCCGCCGGGCTGCTGCTCGTGGCGGTGTTCGTGACGGTCGAGCGCCGCTCGGCCACCCCGCTCGTACGGCTCGGCATCCTGCGCAAGGCGTCGATGGTCCGTGCCGACCTGGGAGCGCTGCTCTTCGTCGGCTCCTTCTTCGGCTTCCAGTTCATGGTCACGCTCTACCTCCAGGAACTGCGCGGCTGGTCCTCCCTGGAGACGGCCCTGGCCCTGGTCGTGATGGGCGTCGACGCGGTCCTCGCACCGACGCTGACCCCGCGCCTGGTCAACCGGTTCGGCAACGCCCGGGTGATCTTCGGCGGCTTCGTGCTGGCGATCGTGTCGTACGCGCTGTTCCTGCCGGTCGGCCTCGACTGGTCGTACGCCGTGATGCTCCCGACGCTGTTCCTCACGGGCGCGGCGTTCGCCCTGGCGTACGGGCCGCTCACGATCGCCGCGACGGACGGCATCGAGGAGGAGGAGCAGGGGGTGGCCGGCGGGCTGCTCGCCACCGCGACCCAGTTCGGGTCGGCCGTCGGGATCTCGGCGGTGACGGCGGTGTACGGCCTGGTGGCGGCGGGCGGCGACGGCTCCCCGGAAGCCACCCTCAGCGCGTTCCGCGCCGCGCTGGCGGTGCCGGCGGTGATGGTCGTCGCGGGCGCGGTGATCACGGCGTTCGGCCTGCGGGGCGGAAGGGGCGCAAAGTACGGGAAGGGCGGGAGTGACGGGCGGACACCGCTGGAGACGCCCCGGCCCACCGCCGCGCGGCCGGGAGCCGTACCGGCGGGGTAGGCGGTGGGGCAGGCCCCGGGCATCCTGGCCGCCGGAGCAGGGCCCGGGGCGGGGCGGGGTCCCTCATACGGCGGTTCCGCACAAGGTCACAGCGGGAAGAGGCGGGCGGGACCACAGCCCCGCCGGGTGCTCGCCCTAGGACACGGACTTGGACGTCGGCGCCGGCGCCGGCTCGGACGCGGAGACCGACACGCCACCCGCGGCCGGCGCTGCGGCCGGCGCGGCGGCGGCAGTCGCCGCCACCGCGGCCAGCCGCACCGCTTCCGCCCGTCCCCGCCGCGCCGTACGCAGCGCGTCCCACGTCAGCAGCGCCAGCGCCGCCCAGACCAGCGAGAAGCCGGCCCAGCGCTCCGGCGGCATCGCCTCGTGGAAGTACACGACGCCGAGCCCGAACTGGAAGACCGGCGCGAGGTACTGCAACAGCCCCAGCGTCGACAACGGCACCCGGATCGCCGCCGCACCGAAGCAGACCAGCGGGACGGCGGTCACGATGCCGGTGGCGGCGAGCAGCCCCGCGTGCCCGAGCCCTTCCGCGCCGAAGGTCGCGTCCCCGTGCGACCCGATCCAGAGCAGATAGCCCAGCGCGGGGAGGAACTGGACGGCGGTCTCGGCGGCCAGTGACTCCACGCCGCCGAGGTTGACCTTCTTCTTGACCAGGCCGTACGTCGCGAACGAGAACGCCAGGACCAGGGAGATCCAGGGCGGCCGCCCGTATCCGACGGCCAGTACCAGCACCGCCGCGAAGCCGACCCCGACCGCCGTCCACTGCACGGGCCGCAGCCGTTCCTTCAGCAGCAGGACCCCCATGGCGATGGTGACCAGCGGGTTGATGAAGTAACCGAGCGAGGCTTCGACGACCTGGCCGCTGTTGACGGCCCAGATGTACAGCCCCCAGTTGACCGTTATGACGGTCGCGGCGACGGCGATGAGGCCCAGCTTGCGGGGCCGGCGGACCAGCTCCCCGATCCATGCCCACCGGCGTACCGCCAGCAGCACGATGCCGACGACGGCCAGCGACCACACCATGCGGTGGGCGAGGATCTCCATCGCGCCGGCGGGCTTGAGGAGCGGCCAGAAGAGGGGGACCAGCCCCCACATTCCATAGGCACCGATGCCGTACAGCAAGCCCGACCGCTGTTCGTTGACCGACTTCACTGGCCCTCCCGACCCACACACGTCATCGCGTCGAACGGTAGTGCCGGGACGGCCCGCCTGTCATGTCCGTATCGCAATACGGTCATGACAGGCGCTGGCGGGAAAGCGAAGAGGGGCATCCGGTCCTGAGACCGGGTGCCCCTCTTCGCGGACGGCGTGCGACTCAGCCGACGACGGTCCAGGTGTCGTTGCCGGTGAGGAGGGTGTTGAGGTCGCCCTTGCCGTTCTGTTCGAGGGCGGTGTCGAGCTGGTCGGCCATGAGGGTGTCGTAGACGGGGCGGTGGGTGCTGCGCAGGACTCCGATGGGGGTGTGGTGGAGGGTGTCGGGGTCGGCGAGGCGGGAGAGGGCGAAGGCGGTGGTGGGGGAGGCGGCGTGGGCGTCGTGGATGAGGACCTGGGAGGCGTTGTCCGGTGTCACCTGGACCACCTTGAGGTCGCCGGTGGCCGCGTCTCGCACGACACCCTTGGATCCGTCGGCTCCGAAGCGGATGGGGTGTCCGTGTTCGAGGCGGATGACGGCTTCCTGGGCCTGTTGTTTGTCCTTGAGGGCGTCGAAGGCGCCGTCGTTGAAGATGTTGCAGTTCTGGTAGATCTCGACGAGGGCGGTGCCGGGGTGGGCGGCGGCCTGGCGCAGGACCTGGGTGAGGTGGGTGCGGTCGGAATCGATGGTGCGGGCGACGAAGCTGGCCTCGGCGCCGAGGGCGAGGGAGACGGGGTTGAAGGGGGCGTCGAGGGAGCCCATCGGGGTGGATTTGGTGATCTTGCCGGTTTCGGAGGTGGGGGAGTACTGGCCCTTGGTGAGGCCGTAGATGCGGTTGTTGAAGAGCAGGATCTTGAGGTTGACGTTGCGGCGCAGGGCGTGGATGAGGTGGTTGCCGCCGATGGACAGGGCGTCGCCGTCGCCGGTGATCACCCATACGGACAGGTCGCGGCGGGAGGTGGCCAGGCCGGTGGCGATGGCGGGGGCGCGGCCGTGGATGGAGTGCATCCCGTAGGTGTTCATGTAGTAGGGGAAGCGGGAGGAGCAGCCGATGCCGGAGACGAAGACGATGTTCTCTCTGGCCAGGCCGAGTTCGGGCAGGAAGCCCTGCACGGCGGCGAGGACGGCGTAGTCGCCGCAGCCGGGGCACCAGCGCACTTCCTGGTCGGACTTGAAGTCCTTCATGGACTGCTTGGCCTCGGCCCGGGGGATGAGGGAGAGCGCCTCAGTCATCGGTGGCCTCCTTGAGGGCGGTGGCGAGCTGTTCGGCCTGGAACGGCATGCCGTTGACCTGGGTGTGGGAGCGGGCGTCGACCAGGTAGGTGGCCCGGAGCAGGGTGGCGAGCTGCCCGAGGTTCATCTCCGGCACCACGACCTTCTCGTAGCGGGCGAGGATCTCGCCCAGATTCCGGGGGAAGGGGTTGAGGTGGCGCAGGTGGGCCTGGGCGATGGGTGTCCCGGCGGTGCGCAGCCGGCGTACGGCGGCGGTGATCGGGCCGTAGGTGGAGCCCCAGCCCAGCACCAGGGTGCGGGCACCGTCGGGGTCGTCGACCGTCAGGTCGGGGACGGTGATGTTGTCGATTTTGGCCTGGCGGGTGCGGACCATGAGGTCGTGGTTGGCCGGGTCGTAGGAGATGTTGCCGGTGCCGTCCTGTTTCTCGATGCCGCCGATGCGGTGTTCCAGGCCGGGGGTGCCGGGCACGGCCCAGGGGCGGGCCAGGGTCTGCGGGTCGCGTTTGTAGGGCCAGAACACGTGGCTGCCGTCGGGCAGGGTGTGGTTGGGGCCGGTGGCGAACTGGACCCGCAGGTCGGGCAGCTCGTCGCTTTGCGGGATGCGCCAGGGTTCGCTGCCGTTGGCGAGGTAGCCGTCGGAGAGCAGGAAGACCGGGGTGCGGTAGGCCAGCGCGATACGGGCCGCGTCCAGGGCCGCCTCGAAGCAGTCGGCCGGGGTCCGCGGCGCCACGACCGGTACCGGGGCCTCGCCGTTGCGCCCGTACATGGCCTGGAGCAGGTCGGCCTGTTCGGTCTTGGTGGGCAACCCGGTCGAGGGGCCGCCGCGCTGGATGGCGACCACCACGAGCGGCAGCTCCAGCGAGACCGCCAGCCCGATGGTCTCCGACTTCAGTGCCACCCCGGGCCCGGAGGTGGTGGTCACCGCGAGCTGCCCGCCGAAGGCCGCGCCGAGCGCGGCGCCGATGGCGGCGATCTCGTCCTCGGCCTGGAAGGTGCGCACCCCGAAGTTCTTGTGCTTGCTGAGTTCGTGCAGGATGTCGGAGGCCGGGGTGATCGGGTAGGAGCCCAGGAACAGCGGCAGGTCGGCCTGGTGGCCGGCGGCGATCAGCCCGTAGGACAGGGCGAGGTTGCCGGAGATGTTGCGGTAGGTGCCGGGCGGGAACGCGGCGGTGGCCGGGGCGATCTCGTAGGAGACGGCGAAGTCCTCGGTGGTCTCGCCGAAGTTCCACCCGGCCCGAAACGCCGCCACGTTGGCCTCGGCGATCTGCGGTTTCCTGGCGAACTTGGTGCGCAGGAAGTTCTCGGTGCCCTCGGTGGGCCGGTGGTACATCCAGGACAGCAGGCCCAGCGCGAACATGTTCTTCGAGCGTTCGGCCTCCTTGCGGGAGAGCCCGAAGTCCTTGAGCGCCTCGACCGTCATCGTGGTCAGCGCCACCGGGTGGACGTGGTACGCCTCCAGGGAGCCGTCCTCCAGCGGAGAGACGGCGTAGCCGACCTTGGCCATCGCCCGCCGGGTGAACTCGTCGGTGTTGACGATGATCTGCGCCCCGCGCGGCACATCTTCCAGGTTGGCCTTCAGCGCGGCCGGGTTCATCGCGACCAGCACGTCCGGGGCGTCGCCCGGGGTCAGGATGTCGTGGTCGGCGAAGTGCAGCTGGAAGCTGGAGACCCCCGGCAGCGTCCCGGCGGGCGCCCGGATCTCGGCCGGGAAGTTCGGCAGCGTCGACAGGTCATTGCCGAACGCCGCCGTCTCCGAGGTGAACCGGTCCCCCGTCAGCTGCATCCCGTCACCCGAGTCACCCGCGAAACGGATCACCACCTGCCCCAGCCGACGAACCTCCTTCCCGGAGACCTTCCCGTTCGGCGTGCTGCGCTGTTCCCCGACGACGGTGTCATTCGCTCCGCCGGCACCATCGGTTCCGTCGGCCTTCTCGGCCGGGCTACTGACCTGGCTGGTCACTGAACTGGACCTCCTTCGAGGCGGCTGCTCGGGCCGGCCGGCCCACCGGCGGCCCCAAGGCCCACCCTACGTCGGTAAGGGTGCCCTTCCCTGGATCGATCACATGATCGATCCCGTTTTGAGACGCCCAATTGCCCTGCTTTGACATGTTTAGCCCGTCTCTCAGCGCTCTGTATCGAAGACGCTCCGTATTCGCCTCTTGGTTCTGGGGCCGTCGCCCCGACCATTCCCGACCACCTCTGAGCTGCACTCCAGAACATGTCCGGTCCGGTGTCGGTGACCTAGGACCTCAGATAGGTCAGCACTGCCAGCACCCGACGGTGATCCCCGTCACTCGGCGAGAGCCCGAGCTTGAGGAAGATGTTGCTGACGTGCTTCTCCACCGCGCCGTCACTCACCACCAGTTGCTTGGCGACCGCCGAGTTCGTCCGGCCCTCGGCCATGAGGCCCAGCACCTCCCGCTCCCGGGGGGTCAGCCCGGCGAGGACGTCCTGCTTCCGGCTGCGGCCCAGCAGCTGTGCCACGACCTCGGGATCGAGCGCGGTCCCGCCCTGGGCCACCCGGACGACGGCGTCCACGAATTCACGTACCTCGGCCACCCGGTCCTTGAGCAGATAGCCGACGCCCCGGCTCGACCCGGCCAGCAATTCCGTCGCGTACTGCTCCTCGACGTACTGCGACAGGACCAGCACTCCGATCGCGGGGTAGTCCTTGCGCAGCCGCACCGCCGCCCGCACGCCCTCGTCGGTGTGCGTCGGCGGCATCCGTACGTCCGCGACCACCACATCCGGCAGCTCGTCCCGCGACGCCAGATCCCCCACCGTCTTGATCAGCGCTTCCGCGTCCCCGACGCCCGCGACGACATCATGCCCGCGGTCGGTCAGAAGCCGGGTCAGGCCCTCCCGCAGCAGCACTGAATCCTCGGCGATGACCACTCGCACCCTGTCCTCCACGACCGTGCAGCCCCCAGCAGTTGTGTGCTTCCCACCCCGTCGGGCCCAGCATTTCAGTATCCGGGCCGACGCGTGCTCAGGTGCTGGGAATAGTGGCGTACGACTCGGGACGGGCTGCCGGGACGTGGGAAGAGAGCGAGCGCAAGCGGCCGGAACTCAGGAGCCGGGGAAGCGGGGAAGCGGGCGAGAAGGCGGCGCCCGGCCCCCTGAACGGGCAGCCGGGCAGCCGGGCGATCGGGTGGCGGATCAGCCCCGCCAGGGCAGTTCCGCCGTGACCGTGGTCGGCCCACCTACCGGTGAGGTGACCACCAGGATCCCGTCGACCGCGTCCAGCCGCTCCGCGAGCCCGGCCAGACCCGAGCCGGCCGTCGCGTCCGCGCCGCCCTGCCCGTCGTCGCTCACCTGGAGCATCAGCCGGTCCTCCGTCTGCCACACATCGACCGTGGCCCGGGACGCCCGCGCGTGCTTGCTGACGTTCTGCAGGAGCTCGGAGACGGTGAAGTACGCGATGCCCTCGATCGCCGGGGCCGGCCGGGCCGGCAGATCCACCTCGACCTGCACCGGCACCGTGCACCGGGAGGCCACCGCGGAGAGCGCCGCGTCCAGACCGCGGTCGGTCAGGACGGCCGGGTGGATGCCCCGGGCCAGGTCCCGCAGCTCCTGCAACGCGATCTTCACCTCGCCGTGCGCCTCTTCCACCATGCGGGCCGCGGCTTCCGGGTCCTCCGTCAGCTTCTCCTTGGCCAGCCCCAGATCCATGGCGAGGGTGACGAGCCTGGCCTGTGCCCCGTCGTGCAGGTCGCGCTCGATGCGCCGCAGGTCGGCGGCCGCGGTGTCGACGACGACGCCCCGGTCCGACTCCAGCTCCGAGACCCGGGTGGCGAGCCGGGACGGGCCGAGCAGCCCGGTCACCATCACCCGGTCCACGGTCGTCATGCCGCGTATGAGCCACGGGGTGACGAGGGTGAGGAGCAGGCCGAACGCGCTGGTCAGGGCCAGTTCGTGGGCCTCGTCGAGGTAGATGCTGTGCGTGTTGTCGCCGTACAGCTGGATGCCGTCCGTCCCCGCGTAGACCGGGAACACCCACTGCCACAGCGGATACGTGAGCATGGCCCAGCCGTACGACCAGAAGAACAGCGACACGGAGAAGGAGAACACCGCCCACGGCAGATGCAGCACGGCGTACAGCAGATGGCGCCAGGACACCCCGCTCTTGAGCATCGCGCCCATCCAGGACATCGGGCCGCCGCCCGGCCTGGCCCGGACGGGCGCCGGGTCCGCCACGTCCAGCTTGAGCAGCGCCCTCGCGCGGGCCCGCTCCACCACCCCGAAGCCGCGGCAGCCGGCCAGGCCCGCCGCGAGTACCGGTACGCCGAGGAAGGTGATCAGCAGACCCATGCCCAGCGACGTCATGGTGACCGCGAAGACGAAGAGCAGCACGCTGACCGGCAGGCTGAGCATCAGGTAACCGAACTCGCGCCAGGTACGGGCCTCGATCGGCGCGCGCAGTGCCGGAGGCAGCACGTGCCTCTTCGGGGGGCGGCCCGGGCGGTCCTCGCGCCCCCACTGGTCTCTGGTCTGCGATGCGTACTCCGTGGCCATCACTGCCGTCCGTTTCTGCTCTGATGCTGCTGCTGAGTGGCTGTGTCCCTCAAGCATGCTGGGACGGGCAGGCCGGGACCATGAGGCCGGTCACCGTCTTCCACCGGGGGTTTTCCCCACCCCCGCACTGCGCCTGACCACACCTTCGGGACCTTCGGCCGCCCCGTCGCGGTCGCGCCACGGCAGCTCGGCCGTGACCGTCGTCGGCCCGCCCACCGGGGAGTCGAGGGCCAGGAGCCCGTCCACCGCGCCGAGCCGCTCGGCCAGACCGGCCATGCCCGTGCCGCCGTCCAGCCGCGCGCCGCCGCACCCGTCGTCCCGCACCTGGATCAGCAGCCGCTCCCCGCTCCGCCACACGTCCACGGAAGCGGACCGCGCCCCGCTGTGCTTGCTGACGTTCTGCAGGAGCTCGGAGACGGTGAAGTACGCGATGCCCTCGATCGCCTCCGCCGGGCGCGCCGCCAGATCGGCCGTGACCCGCACCGGGGCCGTGCAGCGCGACGCGACGGACGACAGCGCCGCGTCCAGGCCGCGGTCGGTCAGCACGGCAGGATGGATGCCGCGCGCCAGATCACGCAGCTCCTGCAGTGCCAGCTTCACTTCGCCGTGCGCCTCGTCGACCATCGCCGCCGCGGCGACCGGGTCCTTGAAGTCGCCGGTCAGCTTCTCCTTCGCCATGCCGAGCCCCATGGCGAGGGCGACGAGCCTGGCCTGCGCCCCGTCGTGCAGATCGCGTTCGATACGGCGCAGATCGGCGGCCGCGGTGTCGACGACGACGCCCCGGCCCGACTCCAGCTCGGCGATCCGCCGCTCCAGTTCGCCGGAGGGGCAGAGCAGACCGCGCACCATCGCCCGGTCCGCGTTGGCCAGCGCCCGCACCAGGTACGGCAGCACCGGCCAGAGCACGACGAGCCCGGTCAGCGTGACCGCGAAGGCCAGCACGCCCCACGGCAGCCGGACGAACGCGTACAGCGCCGTCCGCCAGCCCACCGGGTCCTTCAGGCCGGCCCACAACCACGACAAGAAACCGCCTTCGCCCGGACGCCGTCCCGCGGCGACCGGGCTCGGCTCGTCGACGTGCAGACCGAGCAGGGCACGTGCGCGCGCCCGTTCCACCGCGCCGAACCGGCGCGCCCCGAGCAGTCCCGCCACCACCAGGGGCAGACCGATCACCGTGACCGAAAGACCGCACCCGAGGGCGAGAACCACCACGGTGAACACAAAACCGAAGAGGGCCGTCGGCAGGTCGAGGAGGAGATGGGCGATCTCCTTCCAGGTGTCCGGGCCATAGGGGAAGCGCACGGGCGGCGGGTGACCGGCCCGGTCGGCACGTCCGGTGCGACCGGCACGCTGGGTGCGGTCCGGCCGGTCGTAATCTGGGAGAAGGTCACTGGCGCTGGCGGTCATGGCCCCCAGCCTGACGGGCCCCGGCCGCGGATGCCATGGGGTGGCTGGGTGTGAGGAAGTGGGGATAACCCCACCCCCTGTACGACGCGGCTGCTTACCCAGCTTTTACCAGGGCCTAGACTCCCGTGCGTACAGATCGTCGAACGAGGCGCAACGAGGCGCGACGGGACGCGACGAGGTCAGGGAGCGAGAGGGGCGGACATGCCGGAACCGACTGTTCTCGCGGACGGGTACTTCCAGAGCTACTCGGTCGTCGGACTGCTCGCAGTCGTCGGCGTCCTCTTCGTCGCCGTGGCCTTCGGGGCCGGGCGACTGCTGCGGCCCGTCGTGCCGACGCCGGAGAAACTGCTGACGTACGAATGCGGCGTGGACCCGGTCGGAGAGGGCTGGGCCCACACCCAGGTCCGCTACTACGTCTACGCCTTCCTGTACGTGATCTTCGCCGTCGACTCCATCTTCTTGTTCCCGTGGGCGACGGTCTTCGCCGCGCCCGAGTACGGCGCGACGACGCTGGTCGAGATGTTCATCTTCCTCGGCTTCCTGGCCGTGGGACTGCTGTACGCATGGAAGAAGGGCGTCCTCGAATGGACGTGACCCGAGTGACCCCTGTCGATCTCCCCGAGCCGACGCTGCCGCCGCCGTCCGGGCCGAAGCGCCTGGGAGCCCTCGCCCGCCTGGCACCCGAGCCCATGAAGGTGGTCCTGAACTGGGGCCGCCGCTACAGCCTGTGGGTCTTCAACTTCGGCCTCGCCTGCTGCGCGATCGAGTTCATCGCCGCGTCCATGGCGCGCCACGACTTCATCCGGCTCGGCGTGATCCCCTTCGCACCGGGGCCGCGCCAGGCCGACCTGATGGTCGTCTCCGGCACGGTCACGGACAAGATGGCCCCGGCCGTCAAGCGGCTGTACGAGCAGATGCCCGAGCCGAAGTACGTCATCTCCTTCGGCGCCTGCTCCAACTGCGGCGGTCCGTACTGGGACTCCTACTCCGTGACGAAGGGCGTCGACCAGATCATCCCGGTCGACGTGTACGTACCGGGCTGCCCGCCCCGTCCGGAGGCGCTGCTCCAGGGCATCCTCAAGCTCCAGGAGAAGATCGCCCGCGAGTCCCTGGGCGAGCGCTACGGCCATGGACGGCCCTCCACGGCGGCCCTGCGGAGCGGCCTCGTCACGCCGCCGCCGGCCCCGGGGGAGGCCGGGAAGTGAGCGAGACGACCCGCACGACGGCGTACGACAGCCTGCCGGACGCCGTCACCGAGATCTTCGGCGAGGAAGCGACCGCCGAGCGCGCCTACGACCTGCTCACCGTCGATGTCCCGGCCGGCTCGTGGACCGCGGCCCTGGAGACCGCCCGCGACACGCTCGGCTGCACGTACTTCGACTGGCTGAGCGCGGTCGACGAGCCGGGCACGGGCTTCCGCGTCTGCGCCCACGTCGCCGCCCTCGAAGGCCGTACGGTACGACGCCTGCTGCTCCGTACGACCGTCCCGCACGAGGCGCCCGTCCTGCCCACCGCCGTCGCGGTCTACGCGGGCGCCCAGTGGCACGAGCGCGAGACGCACGAGATGTTCGGCGTCGACTTCACGGACCACCCGCACCTGGTGCCGCTCCTGCTGCCCGAGGGCTTCGAGGGGCACCCGCTGCGCAAGGACTTCGTCCTGGCGGCCCGGGTCGCCAAGGCGTGGCCCGGTGCGAAGGAGCCGGGGGAGTCCGACCACGGCGGGCCCAAGCGCCGCCAGATGCTGCCGCCCGGCGTCCCGGACCCGAACGACTGGGGGCCCCAGAAGGGACAGCTCCCGCCGGCCCCGGCCCGCCCCGCGCGCACCCCGCGCGCGGCAGGCGCCGCGGGCGGGGCGGCCGACCGCCCGCCGCGCCGCGCCCGCAGCGTCACGGAGGGCTCGGCCACCCAGACCACCGAATCCGCGACCGGCGCCCCGGAAGCCGCAGCCCCGAGGCCCCCGCGCCGTACGCGCAGCGTGAGCGAGGGCTCGGCGAGCCAGGCCGCGGAGGCCGCGGCCCCCGCACCGGAGACGCGGCCGGCCCCGCAGCCGGAGGCCGCGACGCCGCCGGCCGATGGCGCCGCGCCCGCCGGGAGCGAGGCCGGTGCCCAGGCCGCGCCGGCGCCCGCGCGCAGCACGGACGCGCCCTGGCACCACCCGCGCCCCGCGTTCCAGGACGAGGAAGCACGGCCGGAGACAGAAGCCGCGACCCGTACGGGCGCGTCCGCGGACACGGAGGCCGACGCGGCGGAAGCTGCCGACGCAGCCGCCGACGAGGCCCTGGGCGGCGACGCGGCCGCCGCGAAGGAGCCCGGCCGGGCCGGTTCCGCCGACGAAGGGGCGACCGGCCCCACCCAGGACCGAGGGAGCGACGACGCGTGAACGACGTACTCGATGTCGCCCTCCGCCTGGTCGTCGTCTTCGCCGTGTTCATGGTCCTCCCGCTCGTCGTGGGGCAGACCGAGCACAAGGTGATGGCCCACATGCAGGGCCGCCTCGGCCCCATGTACGCGGGCGGCTTCCACGGCTGGGCGCAGCTCGTCGCCGACGGCGTGAAGTTCGCGCAGAAGGAAGACATCGTCCCGGCCAACGCCGACCGGCGCATCTTCCAGCTCGCCCCCGCCGTCGCACTCCTCCCGTACCTCCTCGTGCTCGTCGCGATCCCGATCGGCCCGAGCGAGGGCGCGGTCGGCCAGGTCGTCGACGCGGGCATCTTCTTCGTGCTCGCGGTCATGGGCGTCGGCGTGCTCGGCTCGCTCATGGCGGGCTGGGCCTCGGCCAACAAGTTCTCCCTCCTCGGCGGCCTGCGCACCGCCGCCCAGCTGCTCGCGTACGAACTGCCGATGCTGCTCGCCGCCGCCTCCGTGGCGATGGCGGCCGGCACCGTCTCGCTGCCCGGCATCCTGAACGCCTTCGAGTGGTGGTGGCTGCCGTGGCAGATCGTCGGCGCGATCGTCTTCTTCGTCGCCGGTCTCGCCGAACTCCAGCGGCCGCCGTTCGACATGCCGGTCGCCGACTCGGAGATCATCTTCGGCGCGTACACCGAGTACACGGGCCTGCGCTTCGCGCTCTTCCTGCTCGCCGAGTACGCCGGAATCGTCGTCCTCTGCGGCCTGACCACCGTCCTCTTCCTCGGCGGCTGGCACGGCCCCTGGGGTGCGGACGGCCTCGGCTGGGTCTGGACGCTGCTCAAGACCGCGATCCTCGCCTTCGGCATCATCTGGCTCCGCGTGACCTACCCCCGGCTGCGCGAGGACCAGCTCCAGAAGCTCGCCTGGACCGTACTCATCCCGCTCGCTCTCGCGCAGATCGCGCTCACCGGCATCGTGAAGGTGGCGATCCAGTAATGCCTCCGATCCCCGGCTCCGGCCTCGCCAAGGGCCTGGCCGTGACGCTCCGCACGATGACGAAGAAGACCGTCACCGCGCAGTACCCGGACGTCCAGCCCGAACTCCCGCCCCGCACGCGCGGCGTGATCGGCCTGTTCGAGGAGAACTGCACGGTCTGCATGCTCTGCGCGCGCGAGTGCCCCGACTGGTGCATCTACATCGACTCGCACAAGGAGACGGTCCCGGCCGCCGTCCCCGGCGGCCGCGAGCGCAGCCGCAACGTCCTCGACCGCTTCGCGATCGACTTCTCGCTCTGCATGTACTGCGGTATCTGCATCGAGGTGTGCCCCTTCGACGCACTCTTCTGGTCCCCGGAATTCGAGTACGCCGAGACCGAGATCCACGAACTCACCCACGAGCGGGACAAGCTCCGCGAGTGGATGTGGACGGTTCCCGAACCGCCCGCGCTGGACCCGGGCGCGGAGGAACCGAAGGAGATCGCGGCGGCCCGCAAGGCCGCCGACAAGCTCGCGGCAGCGCAGGCACAGGCGGCCCAGGCGCAGGCAGCGCAGCAGCAGGCAGCCCAGCAGGAAGCAGAGGGCCCCGCCGAATGAGCCACCTCGCCGCAGCCGCCGGGCAGGGCTTCCTCTCCCCGACCGGCGTCGAGATCGCCTTCCTCCTCGTCGGCATCGCCACCCTCGGCGCGGCCGTCGTCACGGTCACCACCAAGCAGCTGGTGCACGCCGCCCTCTGGCTGGTCGTCGCGCTCGGCGGCCTCGCCGTCGAGTACCTCCTGCTGACGGCCGAGTTCATCGCCTGGGTGCAGGTCCTGATCTACGTCGGTTCCGTGGTCGTCCTCCTCCTCTTCGGGCTGATGCTCACCAGGGCCCCCATCGGGCGCTCCCCGGACGCCGACTCGGGCAACCGCTGGGCCGCTCTCACGGTGGCCGTGGCCGCGGCCGCCGCACTCGTCTGGGTGGTCGTGGACGCGTTCCGCACCACCTGGATCGACCTGGACGGACCGGTCCAGGGCTCGACCAGGGTGAGCGGCGAGATCCTCTTCCAGCACTGGGTGCTGCCCTTCGAGGCTCTCTCCGTCCTCCTGCTCGCCGCTCTCGTCGGCGCGATCGTCCTCTCCCGCAAGAGCGACAGCGACAGTGCCAAAGACAAGGAGCAGCGCTGATGCACCTCGCCTATCCCGCCGTGCTCGCCGCCCTCCTCTTCTGCACCGGGCTGTACGGAGTGCTCGCGCGCCGCAACGCGATCCTGGTCCTGATGTCGGTCGAGCTGATGCTCAACGCCGTCAACCTCAACCTCGTCGCCTTCGACGTGTGGCTCCGCGACACCCTCCACTCCGGCCAGGCCCTCACCCTCTTCACCATCGCCATCGCCGCGGCCGAGATCGGCATCGGCCTGGCGATCGTCCTGATGGTCTACCGCAACCGCGGGTCCTCGGACATCGACAGGCTGCGCGACACCGCCGAAGGCCCGGACCCGGCCGGCCCGGCCGGCGACGAAGCTTCCGCCCTGGCCCAGAAGGCCGCACAAGAGGCCGCACAGAAGACCGAGGCCGCCGCGTGACGACCACGACCCTCGCCGTCCTCGTTCCCCTCCTTCCGTTCCTGGGCGCCGTGGCCGGCCTGCTGCTCGGCCGCACCGCCCCCGGATTCGTCCGCCCCCTGGCCGTACTGCCGGCCCTGGCCGCCGCCGTGCTGGCCGCGATCGTCGCCGTACGCCAGGGCGGCGGCAGGGCGATCGACGCCTCGACCCAGCTCACCCCCACGGGCTCGGTCCCCATCGACCTCGCCCTGCACCTCGACGGCTTCGCGGCTCTCGTCGCCGTCCTGGTCGGGACCGTCGCGACCTGTGTGCAGCTCTACTCGACGGGCTACCTGCGCGACGACCCGCGCTACCCCTCGTACGCCGCCCTGGTCTCCCTCTTCACCTCCGCGATGCTGCTCGTCGTCTACTCCGGCGACCTGATGGTGCTGCTGGTCGGCTGGGAGATCATGGGCATCTGCTCGTACTTCCTCGTCGGCCACTACTGGGAGACGCCCGAGGCCCGCGCCGCCTCCCTCAAGGCATTCCTGGTCACCAAGCTCGGCGACGTCCCTTTCCTTTTCGGCCTGTTCGCACTCGCCGTCGACGCCGGCACGTTCCGGATCACCGGCATCCTGGGCGCCGTCGCGAACGGCGGACTCGACCACCCGACGCCGATCGCCCTGCTGCTCCTCGCCGGTGTGGCGGGCAAGTCGGCCCAGTTCCCGCTGCACACCTGGCTGCCCGACGCGATGGCGGGTCCCACGCCCGTCTCCGCGCTGATCCACGCCGCCACGATGGTCGCCGCCGGCGTGTACTTCGTGGCCCGCATCCTCCCCGTCTTCGCCGCCTCCGCCGCCGCCCTGACCGTCCTCGCCGTGATGGCCGCGGTCACGATGGTCGGCTCGGCCCTCGCCGCCCTGGCCCAGGACGACATCAAGCGCGTCCTCGCCTACTCGACGATCGGCCAGCTCGGCTACATGACCGGGGCCCTGGCCGTCGGCGACCGCGGCGCCGCCGTCTTCCACCTCCTCTCCCACGGCGCCTTCAAGGCGCTCCTCTTCCTCGCCGCCGGCGTGGTCATCCACGCCGCCGGCACCAATTCGCTGGCTGCCATGTCCCGCATGAGCGGCCTGCCCAAGCGCATCCCCGACGCCTACTGGACGATGACGATCGCCCTGCTCGCGCTCGCGGCGATCCCTCCCTTCGCCGGCTTCTTCTCCAAGGAAGCCGTCCTCGTCGCCGCCGAGCACGCCTCGCTCGGCGACACCACCGGCGTCCCCTCCGGCGCGGGCTGGACCGTGCTCGTCGCGGGCCTGCTCACCGCCCTGCTCACGGCGGCGTACGCCACCCGCCTGTGGCTGCTGGCCTTCCGCGGCCGCGGCCCCGCCGCCCCCGATCACGGCAAGCAGCCCCTCGTCATGAACGCTGTGCTGTGGGTCCTGGCCGTCCCCTCCCTCGCCCTCGGCCTCACCGTCGGTGAGCTCGCCGGCTGGTTCGACGTCCACGCCCTCACCCCGACCGTCACCACCGCGGTCCTCGGCACCGGTGTCGCCCTCGTCGGCGGACTGGTCACCTACGGCGCCTGGCGCCACACCACGGCCATGGCCGCCCGCCCCCCGATCGGCGCCGTGGCCGCCCATCCCGAGGACAGCCCGGCCGTCTCCGAGGCGGAAGCCATCGCCACCCACACCCCCGCCTACGGCGACATCGCGTCGGCCCCCGACCCCGCCGACCCCGGCCGGCTCCTCCTGGGCCCGCTGCACCGCCACGCGGCGGCCGGCTTCCACCTCGACGCCGTCTACCACGCCCTCTTCGTACGGCCCGTCCTGGCGGGCGCCGAGCTGGTCCGCTTCCTGGACCGCGAGGTCGTCGAGACGTACGTACGCGGTGCGGGCGCCGTCCCGCGCCTCCTCGGCGCGGGCGTCCGCCGAGCCCAGACCGGCAATGTGCAGACCTACCTCAGCGCGCTGCTCGCCGGTTCCGTCGTCCTGGCGATCGCCGCCGTCATCGTCGCCGCCGTCGGAGCGTGAGCCGTGATCGATATCAGCCCGTCCGTGATGCAGTTCCTCCTGGCGTTCGTCGTCGTCGCCCCGCTCCTGGGGGCGGTCGCGGCCCTTCTCCCGGCCCCGCCCGGACTGAAGGGCAAGAGCCCGGACCAGGCCGTGCTCCGCCACGGCGTGACCGTGACCGGCGCGATCCTCGTCGCCGCCCTCGCGCTCACATTCGGCTTCGACCACGACCACCCGTCGAAGATGCAGGCCACGACCGACATCAGCTGGATCCCGGCGCTCGACGTCAGGATCCACCTCGGCATCGACGGCATCTCGCTCCCCCTCCTCGTGCTGACCGCGCTGCTGACCTTCCTCTGCGCGCTCTACAGCTACTTCAAGCAGCAACATGAGCGGCTGACGCCGCGGGCCGCGGGCCCCTCCCCGAAGGCGTTCGTCGCACTCCTCCTCGTCCTGGAGTCCGGCACCCTCGCGACCTTCGCCGTCCTCGATCTCCTGCTGTTCTTCCTGGCGTTCGAGATGGTCCTCATCCCGATGTACTTCCTCATCGCCCGCTGGGGCGGCGACCAGAGGCAGCCCGCCGCCTGGAAGTTCATCCTCTACACGCTGCTCGGCTCCGTCGTCATGCTGCTCGGTCTCCTCCTCGTCGGGCTGAAGGCGGGCACGTTCGACATGGTGGCACTCGCCACTGACAACGGCCGTGGACTGACCACGTCCGTGCAGGTCGTCGCCGTTCTCGCGATCGGTCTCGGCCTCGCCGTCAAGACCCCGATGTGGCCGCTGCACAGCTGGCTCCCCGACGCCCACACCGCCGCCCCCACCGTCGGCTCGGTCCTCCTCGCCGGCGTCCTGCTGAAGATGGGCACGTACGGATTCGTCCGCATCGCCCTCCCCGTCGCCCCCGACGGCATGCGGGTCTTCGCGCCCTACCTCGCCGCCTTCGCGGTCGTCGGCATCATCTACGGATCCCTGGCCTGCCTCGCCCTGGCCCGCAAGGGCGCCAAGGGCGACCTGAAGCGCCTGATCGCGTACTCCTCCGTCGGTCACATGGGCTTCGTGCTCCTCGGCATCGCGTCCATGACCCCCACCGGCGTCAACGGCGCGCTCTTCGCCAACATCGCCCACGGCCTGATCACCGGCCTGCTCTTCTTCCTGGTCGGCGCCCTCAAGGACCGCTACGGCACCGCGGACCTCGACACCCTCGCCGGTGCCACCGGCGCGGCCCTCTACGGCCGCGCCCCCCGCCTCGGCGGCCTCCTCGCCTTCGCCGCGGTCGCCTCCCTCGGCCTCCCCGGCCTCGCCGGGTTCTGGGGCGAGATGCTGACGATGTTCGGCGCCTTCGACCCCGCCGAGGGCCTCAGCCGCCCCGCCTTCCTCACCTTCATGGCGATCGCCGGCCTCGGCACCCTGCTGACCGCCGCGTACCTGCTCGTCGTCGTACGCCGTGTCTGCATGGGCGTCCCCCCGCAGCAGGCATCCGGACCGACGAAGATCATCGACGTCCAGGGCTACGAATTCGCCGCCTGGACCCCCCTCGTCGCCCTCACCGTCCTCGCCGGACTCTGGCCCGCGGTCCTCCTCGGCCTCACCGACCCGGCCGTGCAGAAGCTCCTCGCAGGAGGCAAGTCGTGACCGTGGCCGCCGAAAGCGCCAGCCTCGTCCAGTCCGTCGACTGGCCGGCGATCGCCCCGCCGACCATCACGGCGGCCGTCGGTCTGATCGTCCTGGTCGCCGACCTCTTCGTACCCGAGAGCAGGAAGCAGCTGCTCGGCCGGCTCTCCGTCGCCGGTCTGGCCGCGGCGATCCTCACTCTCCTCCCCCTCCGCCAGGGCGACCGCTCCACCTTCTGCCTGAACTCCGACGCGGACGTCTGCAGCTACACCGCCGACCACTTCACCCTCGTCATCCAGTTCCTGGTGCTCGGCGGCGCGCTGCTCACCGCCCTGCTCTCGATGACCGAGACGGTGAAGGACAAACTCCCCGCGGGCGAGTTCTGGTTCCTCCTGATGTCCTCGGCAGCCGGGGCGGCCCTGCTCCCCGCCGCCCGCGACCTCGCCACCCTCGTCGTCGCCCTCGAAGTCGCGTCACTGCCCGCCTTCGCCCTCGTCGGCATGAAGCGCGGCGACCGCCTCTCCTCCGAGGCGGCCCTGAAGTTCTTCCTCTCCTCCGTCACCGCGACCGCCGTCACGCTGCTCGGTGTCAGCTTCGTGTACGCGACGACCGGCACCCTGCACCTCACCGAGATCGCCGTGCGCCTCGGTGACGTACCGGCGCAGCTCGACACCCTCGCCAAAGCAGGCGTCGCCCTGACCCTCATCGGCTTCGCCTTCAAAACGGCCGCGGTCCCCTTCCACTTCTGGGTCCCCGACACGTACGTGGGGGCGCCCCTCCCCGTAGCCGCCTACCTCTCCGTCATCGGCAAGGCGGTCGGCTTCACGGGCCTCATCCTGGTCACCGTCGTGGCCTTCCCCTCCTACGCCGACGTATGGGGCCCGGCCGTCGCCGTGCTGGCAGCCCTCACCATGACCGTGGGCAACGTGGCGGCCCTCCGCCAGTCGGCCACGCGTGCGTACAGCGCCGTCCGCCTCCTGGCCTGGTCGTCGGTCGGCCAGGCCGGCTACATCCTGGTCCCGATCGCCGCGGCGGCGTACTCCAGCGACGACCAGATCGGCTCCACCGTCGCGTACGCCCTGATGTACGCCGTGGTGAACCTCGGTGCCTTCGCGGTCGCGGCCCTCGTCGCCCGTACGCACCCGCTCAACCGGATCACCGACTACCGCGGCCTCTACGCGACCCGCCCCCTCGCCGCCCTCGCGCTCGGCTTCTTCCTCCTCTGCCTCGCGGGGCTGCCGCCCGGCATCATCGGCCTCTTCGCCAAGGTCACGGTCTTCTCCGCGGCCGTCGACGCGGGGCTCGGCTGGCTCGCGGTCGTCATGGCGGTGAACGTGGTGATCGCGCTCTACTACTACCTCCAGTGGACCGCCGTCCTCTTCCGCGCACCCGAGGGCGAACCGTCCCGCCACGCGGTCCCCGTGCCCATCACGGCCGCCATCGCCCTGACCGCCGTCGCGGGCATCGCCCTGTCCGGCGTACCGCAGCTGGCACTGCGCTTCGCCACCGGCAATCTCTTCCAGTAAGCACGGATGGCCCAACGGCCGCCCCGGTAGCACAAGGGAACTAGCCCCCCTCGCTTGGCGTTGACCAGTAAGGGAGGGTCCACTGAATGTGGAAGCACCCCCCAAGCAAGGGGTTCCCCTGCCGCACCATTTGGAGGGCGCACCGTGCACCGCCGGCACAACGGACTGAGGACCGCCG
The DNA here is from genome assembly GCF_053591575.1 of Streptomyces altiplanensis. Taxonomy (NCBI): domain Bacteria; kingdom Bacillati; phylum Actinomycetota; class Actinomycetes; order Kitasatosporales; family Streptomycetaceae; genus Streptomyces; species Streptomyces altiplanensis. The sequence continues at coordinate 55,643 of NZ_JBSFUB010000010.1, forward strand.
TACTCCTCGGGGGACTGTCAGCACTCATCATCGTCATCGGCAGCTTCTTCGGCCGTACGGGTCTGATCGTCGCGGTTCTCGTCGCGCTCGGCACCAACGCCTACGCGTACTGGAACAGCGACAAACTGGCACTCCGCGCGATGCGCGCCCGCCCCGTGAGCGAGTTCGAGGCGCCACAGCTCTACCACATGGTCCGCGACCTCTCCACCCAGGCCCGTCAGCCGATGCCCCGTCTGTACATCTCGCCGACCCAGGCCCCCAACGCCTTCGCGACCGGCCGCAACCCCCGCAACGCGGCGGTCTGCTGCACCGAAGGGATCCTCCAGCTCCTCAACGAGCGTGAACTCCGCGGCGTCATCGGCCACGAACTGAGCCACGTCTACAACCGGGACATTCTGATCTCCTCGGTCGCCGGAGCGCTGGCTTCAGTGATCATGTTCCTGGTCAACTTCGCCTGGCTCATCCCCGTCGGCCGCTCCGACGACGACGAGGGTCCGGGCCTCTTCGGCATGCTGCTGATCATGATCCTGGGGCCCCTGGCCGCCTCCGTCATCCAACTCGCGGTGAGCCGTTCCCGCGAGTACCAGGCAGACGCCTCCGGAGCCCAGCTCACCGGCGACCCGCTCGCCCTCGCGAGCGCCCTGCGCAAGCTCGAGGCAGGCACGAAGCAGCTGCCGCTGCCTCCCGAGCCGCGCATCGAGACCGCGAGCCACATGATGATCGCGAACCCGTTCCGTCCCGGGCAGGCGGCGTCAAAGCTGTTCTCGACGCACCCGCCCATGGCGGAACGCATCGCCCGACTCGAACAGATGGCAGGTCACCGCCCGTGAAGACAATCCTGAACGTCATATGGCTGGTGCTGAGCGGCTTCTGGCTCTTCCTCGGCTACCTCCTGGCCGGCGTACTCCTCTGCGTCACGGTCATCGGCATCCCCTTCGGCCTGGCGTCCTTCCGCATCGGCCGCTACGCCCTCTGGCCCTTCGGCTACACCGCGGTGGAGCGCCACGACGCGGGATCCCCCTCCTGCGTGGGCAACGTCCTGTGGCTGGTCCTGGCGGGCTGGTGGCTGGCGCTGAGTCACGTCGTCACGGGCATCGCGCTCTGCGTCACGGTCATCGGCATCCCGTTCGGCATAGCCAACTTCAAGATGATCCCCGTCTCGCTGCTCCCGCTGGGCCGCGAAATCGTCCCGACGGACCAGCCGTTCGCGTCCAGGTGACCGCCCGGCTCCCCGCCCCGAGGACCGACGGCCGACGGCCCCGGTGCCGGGCGGGGACGCCCCGGCGCGGCACCGGCCCCAACACCCCCGCGGCGCCGGGCGCATGCGCGAGGCCGGGCCCGGACTCAGCCCACGGCCCTCCGCACCCCGTACGCGGCCGCCCCCACCGCCAGCACCGCCGCTCCCGCCCCCACCGAGGCCACCGGCAGCGCGAACGCCAGCCCCGCGCATCCCACGGCCCCGCCCGCCGCCACGACCCGCCCGGGCCCCGGCCCCAGCGTCCACGCCGAGGCGTTGGCGATCGCGTAGTACACCAGCACCCCGAACGACGAAAACCCGATGGCTCCACGCACATCACCGGTCGCGGCCACCACAGCGACAACCGCCCCCACCGCCAACTCGGCCCGGTGCGGCACCTGGAACCGCGGATGTACGGCGGCCAGCGCACCCGGCAGATGACCGTCCCTGGCCATCGCCAGCGTGGTACGCGACACCCCGAGGATCAGCGCCAGCAACGACCCGAGTGCCGCCACAGCCGCACCGGTCCGCACCACGGGCGCCAGCTCCCTCGCGCCCGCCGCCCGCACCGCGTCCGCCAAGGGCGCCGTGGAAGAGGCGAGTTCCCCGGCGCCCAGCACCGACAGCACCGCGACCGCCACGCACGCGTACACCACCAGCGCGATCCCCAGCGCCACCGGAATCGCGCGCGGGATCGTACGGGCCGGATCGCGCACCTCCTCGCCGAGCGTCGCGATCCGCGCGTACCCGGCGAACGCGAAGAACAGCAGCCCGGCAGCCTGAAGCACCCCGCCGGGTCCCGAACCACCGGACCCCGCACCGCCGGGTCCCGAACCCAGCGAAGGCCCCTCCGCCCCGAGACACACCGCCACGACAGCCGCCAGCACCGCCAGCACCACCGCCACGATCGCCCGCGTCAGCCACGCCGACTTCTGAACGCCCCCGTAGTTCACCGCGGTCAGCACCACCACAGCGGCGACAGCCACCCCGTGCGCCTGCTCCGGCCACACGTACGCCCCGACCGTCAGCGCCATGGCCGCGCAGGAAGCGGTCTTCCCCACCACGAAACCCCAGCCCGCCAGATACCCCCAGAAGGGCCCGAGCCGCTCCCGCCCGTACACGTACGTCCCGCCGGAGGCCGGGTAGCGGGCCGCGAGCCGTGCGGAGGACATCGCGTTGCAGTACGCCACCACAGCGGCCAGCGCCAGCCCCGCCAGCAGCAGCGTCCCGGAGCCGGCCGCCCCCGCCGCCGGCGCGAGCGCCACGAAGATCCCCGCGCCGACCATCGCCCCGAGCCCGACCATCACGGCATCGAAGACCCCGAGCGTCCGCCGCAGTTCCTGTGTCATGGGCCGCACCCTACTGACCTGCGCAACCACCCGGAGCTCCGGAACGTCTTCGGCTGCATGAGCATCATCAGCTGGATCGTCCTCGGTCTGCTCTCCGGAGCCGTCGCCAAAATCCTGCTTCCCGGGCGCGATCCGGGCGGCCTGATCGGCACGACCCTCATCGGGGTCGCGGGCGCGTTCATCGGCGGCTGGGCCTCGGCCCGCTATCTCGACCGCCCGATCGCCAACGAGTTCTACGACGGGGCCACCTGGGCCGCCGCCATCGGCGGGGCGCTCGCCCTCCTGGTCGTGTACCGGATCCTCTTCGGCCACTCACGTTCCCGCTGAGCCGCCTGAGTCACCTGAGCCACTCAGGGCCACCTGACCCATTCAGAGCCGCCTGAGCCGCCCAGAACCACCTGAACTACCCGAGCCCCGTCTCCCGCAATGTGATGTTGAGCCGCCCGCCCGCCATCCCGGTCCCCGGACCACCGCTCCCCGGCAGCACCTTCGGCACCCCGTGGTACGCGAAGCGCGAAGGCCCCCCGAAGACGAAGAGATCCCCCGAGGCCAGCTCCACATCCGTGTAGGGCCGCCCCCGGCTCTCCGTGTTGCCGAACCTGAAGACGCACGTGTCGCCGATGCTCAGCGACACCACGGGAGCCCCGGACCGCTCGTCCCTGTCCTGGTGCATCCCCATCTTCGCGTCGCCGTCATAGAAATTGACGAGCGCGGTGTCCGGCGCGTACCCCCGCGCCGTCTCCTCGTCCCCGTACGCGACGGCCAGCGCCCGCCGCCCCAGCTCCGCCAGCCACTCGGGAAACGCGGCCACCGGCGCGCCGTTCACGTCGTCCGCCGTGCGCGTGTACCGGTACGGCTGCCAGTGCCACCCCACGCACACCGTCCGCACCGACATGACCCCGCCGTTCGGCAGCCGTGTGCGCCGGATCGGCACCGGACCCCGCGCCCACTCCCGGCACGCCCCGACCAGCTCCCGCTGCTCGTCCACCGGCAGCCAGCCGGGCACGTGCACGGCCCCCGGCGCGATCTGCGCCCGCTCCCGGGGGAACAGCCCGGTCACGCCGGCGCCCCGGCCCCCTCGAGTTCCAGCAACCGCCGCTTGCGTTCGAGCCCCCCCGCGTACCCGGTCAGCGAGCCGTCCGCCCCGATCACCCGGTGGCACGGCCGCACGACGAGCAGCGGGTTGCGCCCGATCGCCGTTCCCAGCGCCCGCACCCCGGCCCGCGAGACCCCGATCCGCTCGGCGAGCTTCCCGTACGACGTCGTGGTGCCGTACGGAATCGTCTCCAGCGCCTCCCACACCCGCCGCTGGAAGTCCGTACCGGCACCGCCGGCGTACTCCACGTCGAAGCGCGTCAGTTCCCCGCCGAAGTACGCCCGCACCTGCCGCGCGATCTCCTCGAAGGCCCCGGGCTCGCGCCGCCACCCGTCCGGCACGTCACCGACGGCGACTCCGCCCTTCTGCCCGGGCACCGACAGCGAGGCCAGCGCCGTACCGCCGACGGCGGTCGAGGACTCCTCGCCCACCAGCAGCAGTTCACCCAGTGGGCTGTCCACGGTCGCGTAGAGCGTCATGGCCGGTCCCTTCCCTCACAGTGCGTTCCCGTACGTTCCCGTACGCCCCGTCACGACGAGTCTGCGACGCCGGGCCCGCCGGAGCTGGCGGAATTCGGACATCGCGGCGGGGGTGGAGCCGGCCGCACCGCCTCCACCCCCGCTCCGCGGCGAACCGCCAGGTCAGCGGTAGTTCACGAACTGCAGCGCGAAATCGAAGTCCTTGCCCTTGAGCAGCGCCTGCACGGCCTGGAGGTCGTCACGGCTCTTCGAGCTGACCCGCAGCTCGTCGCCCTGGACCTGCGCCTTGACGCCCTTGGGACCCTCATCGCGGATGATCTTCGCCACCTTCTTGGCGTTGTCCTGGGAGATGCCCTCCTCGATGGACGCGAAGATCTTGTACTCCTTGCCGGACAGCTGCGGCTCGCCGGCGTCCAGCACCTTGAGCGAGATCCCGCGCTTGACCAACTTGGTCTCGAAGACGTCGAGGATCGCCTTGACCCGCTCCTCCGAGTTGGCCTGCATCAGGATCTTCTCGCCGGACCAATCGATCGAGGCGCCGACGTTCTTGAAGTCGTAGCGCTGCGAGATCTCCTTCGCGGCCTGGTTGAGGGCGTTGTCGACCTCCTGCCGCTCGACCTTCGAGACGATGTCGAAACTGGAGTCGGCCATGTCCTGTGGCTCCTTGTGATCGGGGGATGGGGGTACCGGTTCCGGGTTGCCTCGCCGGGCGGGGTACGCGGCCGGTGCTCCCGGGCCGCTTCCGTAAAGCCTAGTCACCCGCGCCCGCCCCGAGCACTGATCAATCCGGTGGCGGAGCACCCCCGGGTATCGGGTATCGTTTACGTCGTTGCCACGGAACACCGCCCAGGCGGTCGACCGAAGCGACATCCCATGGCGGTGTGCCCGAGTGGCCAATGGGAGCGGACTGTAAATCCGCCGGCTTAGCCTTCCCAGGTTCGAATCCTGGCGCCGCCACAGGTAGGGAAACCCCCTCCGGACTGCAGAAATGCGGACCGGAGGGGGTTTTCTGGTTGACGGGCCGGTTGATGAACCGGCCCGGCACCCTCGGCACCCGGAATTCCTCGGCACCCGGAACACTCCGGCACCCGGAACACTCCGGCTGCCGGAATTCTCCGGCAGCCGGATGACGTTCAGTTACCGGCCACGTCCTTCACCGCGACCGTGACCGGCACCGGGCCGCTGACCAGCTCCAGGGTCAGACCCGCCGTCGACGGAGTCTCCAGCAGCTCGGCCAGGACGGCCGCCACGTCGTCGCGCGTCACCGGACCACGCCCCGTCGAGGCCCCGAGGCGTACGAGCCCCGTGCCCGCGTCGTTCGTCAGGCTGCCCGGCCGCAGGATCGTCCAGTCCAGGCCGGTCCGGGAGCGTACGTCCGCGTCCGCCGCACCCTTGGCGCGCAGGTACGCGTCGAAGACCTCGTCGCCCGCCCGCTCCGGATCCGCGCCCATCGAGGACACGACGAGGAAGCGGCGTACGCCCGCCCGCTCCGCCGCGTCCGCGAAGAGCACGGCCGCGCCCCGGTCCACCGTGTCCTTGCGCCCGGTGCCGCTCCCGGGCCCCGCGCCCGCCGCGAAGACAGCGGCGTCGGCGCCTTCCAGCACCTCGGCGACCTGCTCGGCGGAAGCCGATTCCAGGTCGAGCACGACCGGCTCGGCGCCGGCCTCCCGCAGATCCTCGCTCTGCCCGGAATCGCGGACGATGCCCGCGACCTCGTACCCGCGTGCGGCGAGCAACCGCTCCAGCCGCAGTGCGATCTGACCATGTCCACCCGCGATGACAATGCGCATGCTCCCGACCGTACGCGCACCTCTGCGCGCGTGCTCAGGGCCCGGCCGCCCCGGGGGAACACCCCGGTGAGGCGCGGTGCGCGCGCCGGCTCAGCCCCGCCCCTGGCGCGGCAGGCCGAGCGCGACGGCGGCCGCCGAGTCGCAGTACTCCCGTACCGCGCTGGTACGCGCCACCACCCGCCCGCGGTGGATGACGACGCGGCTGTACGCGAGCGACAGCACCCCCGCGATCCGCTCTCCGCGTACGGCGACCAACTCCGCCGGGAACCCCGCCTCCACCCGCACCTCGGGCAGCCCCATCGCCTCCCGCGCCGCCGAGCTCACCGCCCCGTACGCGTCCGAAGCCCGCATCCCGCCCTGCGAGGCCAGCAGGTAGGCGGCCTCCAGCGGATCCCCGCGCCCCACCGGATTGGCCACGTCCCGCAGCGCCCCGCTGCCCGCGGCGACCCGCACCCCGGCCGCCCGCAGCAGCCGTACGGGAGCCGGCCCGCCGCCCCGCCGTTCCACCCCCGCGCAGTTGCCCTGCGGCAGGCAGACCACGGTCACCCCGGCCGCGGCCAGCTGTCCGGCGGCACGCTTCGCCGCCTCCAGGGGCAGCCGGGAGAGCCCGGCGCACGGGCCGATCGTGACCCCGGGCCGCAGGCCGCCCACCATCGCCGCGAGCCGGGCGAGCCGGGCCGGATCGTCACCCTCCGTATGGAGGTCCACGGGGCAGCCGTGCTCGGCGGCGACCTCCAGGACCGCCTCCGTGTAGCCGGCCGGGTCGGGGTCGAGGTCCGGGCAGCCCCCCACCGCGCCGGCGCCCATCTTCACGGCGTCCCGCAGCATCGACAGGCCGTCCGCGCCCGCGAGGCCGGTGAGCAGCCGGGGCACGGCCACGGCGGTCAGATCGGCCAGCCCGCGCAGCGAGCGCCGCGCCTGGAGCACCGCCTCCATGGACCTGAGCCCCTGCACGTCCCCGATCCGCACGTGCGAGCGCACCGCGGTCGCGCCGTGCCCCAGCTGGAGCAGCACCGCCTCGGTGGTGCGGCGCTGGACCTCCTCGGCGCGGTACGGAACCGGGCCGCCCACGTCGGCGGTGAGAGCGGTGTCACTGTGGGCGTGCGGCTCGGCGGGGGCGGGCAGCAGGAGGTGGCCGCCGAGGTCCACGCGCGCGCCCACCGCGGGGAGGCTGCCCGCGGTGCCGACGGCCTCGATGCGCCCGTCACTGAGCCGTACGTCCACGGTCCGGCCGTCGGTGAGACGGGCCGAGCACAGAAGCAGCGTGGTGCTGTCGGCGCCGGGCAGGCCGTCGCTGTTTCCCGAGCCGCCGCCGGACGAACGGGGCGGCTGCGGCTGGCTGTCGGACATCGGGCTCCTGCGGGGGCTCGGGCGTACAAGATCAAGATCAAGATCACGCAGCGTGAGACGAGCCTAGGGGGCCGCAAACCAGCCTTCGACGAGGAGCGCAATAGTCGTACCGGTGTGGGCACGAGTGGCGTACGGGGCGGGTGTGGTGAGCGCGGGAAAGAGGGCGGGGGAGCGGGGCCGGAAAACGGATTTGGGCGATCGGCGGGCAACCGTGTAATGTCTTCATCGCTCGCCCCAATAGCTCAGTCGGTAGAGCGTCTCCATGGTAAGGAGAAGGTCTACGGTTCGATTCCGTATTGGGGCTCTGGTGATCGGTGATCCCCGCCTTCGGGCGGGGGGATCCGTCATCAAAGCGGTGTAGCTCAGTCGGTAGAGCAAGCGGCTCATAATCGCTGTGTCACCGGTTCAAGTCCGGTCACCGCTACACACGGTAGCCGATTGTGGGGTCGGTCCTTCGATCGGCTACTCTTTTATGCGTTCATCCGTTCATCCGTCCGTCCAAGGAGCACTCACGTGGCTGCCACCGACGTCCGCCCGAAGATCACGCTGGCCTGCGTGGAGTGCAAGGAGCGGAACTACATCACCAAGAAGAACCGGCGTAACAACCCGGACCGTCTTGAGATGAAGAAGCACTGCCCGCGCTGCAACTCGCACACTGCGCACCGCGAAACCCGCTAAATACAGGCTCGTATGCGAGGCCGTCCCCACTTCGGGGGCGGCCTCGTGTCGTTTGTCCAGTCAACTCATCAGGCATCAGGAGGTACGAGTCCATGGCGCTCGATCAGTCCTTCGTGGGGCGGGCCTACCCGCCCACCGCACCGTACGAGGTCGGCCGGGAGAAGATCCGTGAGTTCGCCGAGGCTGTGGGCGACACCAATCCCGCGTACACCGACCCGGAAGCCGCCAAGGCGCTCGGACACTCCGATGTGATCGCACCGCCGACCTTCGTCTTCGCCATCACCTTCAAGGCGGCGGGCCAGGTCGTCGAGGACCCGCAGCTGGGTCTGGACTACAGCCGTGTGGTGCACGGCGACCAGAAGTTCGCGTACCGGCGCCCGGTGCGCGCGGGGGACCGGCTGTCGGTCACCTCGACGATCGAGGCGGTCAAGTCGATGGCGGGCAACGACATCGTGGACATCCGCGGTGAGGTCCACGACGAGACCGGTGAGCATGTCGTGACGGCATGGACGAAGCTCGTCGCGCGCGCGGCGCAGGAGGCGTGATGACTGCGAAGATCTCCTACGCGGACGTCGAGGTCGGCACCGAGCTGCCGGCCCAGTCCTTTCCCGTGACGCGCGCCATGCTCGTGCAGTACGCGGGCGCCTCCGGCGACTTCAACCCGATCCACTGGAACGAGAAGTTCGCCACCGAGGTCGGGCTGCCGGACGTGATCGCGCACGGCATGTTCACCATGGCCGAGGCGATCCGGGTGGTCACCGACTGGGCCGGCGACCCGGCCGCCGTCGTCGAGTACGGCGTGCGCTTCACCAAGCCGGTCATCGTCCCGAACGACGACAAGGGCGCGCTGATCGAGGTCAGCGCCAAGGTCGCCGCGCTGCTGGACGACAACCGGGTCCGGGTGGACCTGATCGCGATGAGCGCCGGGCAGAAGGTGCTGGGCATGTCCCGCGCCGTGGTCCGGCTCGCCTGACGCAAGGGACGCCCCCGTGATCGCGGGGGCCGCGGCCCCCGCTGATCCCGCCCCGGCGCGAGAAGCGGCGGCCGCCGCCGCGGCGGGAGCACGAGGAGCGGCTCGTCCACCGACGCCCGGGTACGGGGCGCCTCCGGCTGCCGGAGGCGCCCCGTACGCTTGTCCCGTGCAGGAACTCCACGACGCTCCCCTCGCCCCCCTGACCACCTTCCGGCTCGGCGGTCCCGCGACCCGTCTCGTCACGGCCACCACCGACGACGAGGTGATCGCCGTCGTCCGCGAGGCCGACGCGGCCGGCACCCCGCTGCTCGTCATCGGCGGCGGAAGCAACCTGGTCATCGGCGACAAGGGCTTCGACGGCACCGCCCTGCGCATCGCGACCACCGGCTTCCGCCTCGACGGCACGTCGCTGGAACTGGCCGCCGGCGAGGTCTGGACCGACGCCGTCGCCCGCACCGTCGAGGCGGGCCTCGCGGGCATCGAGTGCCTCGCGGGCATCCCCGGCTCGGCCGGTGCGACACCGATCCAGAACGTCGGGGCGTACGGCCAGGAAGTGTCCGGCGTCATCACCGAGGTCGTCGCCTACGACCGCCGGGCGGGCGAGACGGTCACCCTGCCCGCCGCCGACTGCGACTTCTCGTACCGCCACAGCCGCTTCAAGCGGGACCCGGACCGTTTCGTCGTCCTGCGCGTCCGCTTCGCGCTGGAGGACGCGGGCGGCCTGTCCGCGCCCATCAAGTACCCCGAGACCGCGCGCACGCTGGGCGTCGCGGCCGGCGACCGCGTGCCCGCCGCCGTCGCCCGCGAGACCGTGCTGGAACTGCGCGCGGGCAAGGGCATGGTCCTGGATCCCGAGGATCACGACACGTGGTCCGCGGGATCCTTCTTCACCAACCCGATCCTGACGGACGAGGAGTACGCCGCCTTCCTCGCCCGCGCCCAGGAGCGCCTCGGCTCCGGTGTGACGCCGCCCGCCTTCCCGGCGGGTGACGGCAGGACCAAGACCTCGGCGGCCTGGCTGATCGACAAGGCCGGCTTCACCAAGGGGTACGGCTCGGGCCCGGCCCGTATCTCCACCAAGCACACCCTCGCCCTCACCAACCGCGGGGACGCGACCACCGACGACCTGCTGGCGCTCGCCCGCGAGGTCGTCGACGGGGTCCGCGAGGCGTTCGGCGTGACGCTGGTGAACGAACCGGTGACGGTGGGCGTCAGCCTCTAGCAGCAGGGGAAAGCCCCGCGGGGCGCGTCGGCCTAGTACGCGACCCCCACCCCCTGCTTCACCGTCGCCGGGTCGTCCACCATCGCGAGCATCGCGTGCGCCACATCCGCCCGTGCGATGCTCCTGCCGCTGCGCGGGCTGCCCCCGACGACCGTCCGGTACCTCCCCGTCACCGGCTTGTCGAGCAGCCTCGGCGGCCGCACCGACGTCCAGTCGGTCGCCGAGCGCGCCAGCTCCTCCTCCATGACGCGCAGATCGGCGTACACGTCCTTAAGGACCGCGCCGACCACCGACAGCATGGCGCGGTCCAGGAGCGGCTGGTCCTCGGGCACCGGCCCGAGCGGAGCCGCGCTGACCACCAGCAGGCGTCGTGTGCCCTCCGCCTCCATCGCCCGCAGCACCCGGCGGGTGAGGTGCGCGGCGATCCCCGCGTCCTTGCGGGTGCGGGCCCCGAGCCCGGAGAGCACGGCGTCACGTCCCTCCACCGCCCGGCGCAGCGTCTCCAGGTCCCCGTCGCTCAGCTGTGCCGGGAAGACCTCCAGGCGCTGCCCTGTCACGCCGAACCGCGCCGGATCGCGCACCACCGCTGTGACCTGGTGCCCCTCCGCCAGCGCCTGCTTGACGATCTCCTGTCCGATGCCGCCGGTCGCGCCGAAAACAGTGATCTTCATTGCGCACCCTCCCCAGGTGGGTAAGTATTCACTCACTTCTCACCAGGGTGGGTGAATGCTTACTCACCCGTCAAGCTTTCATGGAGCACACATGCAGAAGCCCGCACGAGAGCGGATCCTCGACGCTTCCCACGAGCTGATGCGGACCATCGGCCTGGCCCGTACCACCACCAAGGAGATCGCCCGGGCCGCCGACTGCTCCGAGGCCGCGCTGTACAAGCACTTCGCGAGCAAGGAGGAGCTCTTCGTGGCCGTGCTGAAGGAGCGCCTGCCCGAGCTGGGCCCGCTCCTCCACCGCCTCACCGCCGAACCCGGGGCCCGCTCCGTCGAGGAGAACCTCACCGAGATCGCCCGCCAGGCCGTCCACTTCTACGCGGAGAGCTTCCCGATCGCCGCCTCGCTCTACGCCGAGACCAAGCTCAAGCGCCGCCACGACGACTCGATGCGGGAGATGGGGACCGGCCCCCACACGCCCATCGAGGGCCTCGACACCTACCTGCGCTCGGAGCGCGAAGCCGGCCGCCTCAGCCCCGGCGCCGACACCTTCGCGGCCGCGTCACTGCTCCTGGGCGCCTGCGCCCAGCGCGCCTTCGCCTATGACTCCACCATCGGCAAGAAGCCCCCGCAGTCCGTGGACGACTTCGCCGCGGCTCTCGCCCGCACCCTGCTGAACGGAATCAGCTAGTCAGCCAGTGATCGATCCCGGAGAGCAGCTTCGCCTGTACGTCACCGGGCGCGGCCGACCCGCGCACCGACTGCCGCGCCAGCTCCGCCAGCTCGGCGTCCGTGAACCCGTGGTGCTGCCGCGCCAGCTCGTACTGCGCCGCCAGCCGCGACCCGAACAGCAGCGGGTCGTCCGCGCCCAGCGCCATCGGCACCCCGGCGTCGTACAGCGTCCGCAGCGGCACGTCCTCGGGCTTCTCGTACACCCCGAGCGCCACGTTCGACGCCGGGCACACCTCGCACGTCACGCCCCTCTCGGCCAGCTTCCGCAGCAGCCGCGGATCCTCGGCCGCCCGTACGCCGTGCCCGATCCTCGACGCGCGCAGATCGTCCAGGCAGTCCCGTACGGACGCCGGCCCGGTCAGCTCCCCGCCGTGCGGCGCGGCGAGCAGTCCGCCCTCGCGCGCGATCGCGAACGCGCGGTCGAAGTCCCTGGCCATGCCCCGGCGCTCGTCGTTGGAGAGCCCGAAGCCGACGATCCCGCGGTCCGCGTACCGCACGGCGAGACGCGCCAGCGTCCGCGCGTCCAGCGGGTGCTTCATCCGGTTCGCCGCGACCAGCACCCGCATCCCGAGCCCGGTCTCCCGCGACGCGCTGTCCACCGCGTCCAGAATGATCTCCAGGGCCGGAATCAGCCCGCCCAGCATCGGCGCGTACGACGTCGGGTCGACCTGGATCTCCAGCCACCCCGAGCCGTCCCGCACGTCCTCCTCGGCCGCCTCGCGCACCAGCCGCTGGATGTCCTCGGGCTCGCGCAGACACGAGCGGGCGGCGTCGTACAGCCGCTGGAAGCGGAACCAGCCCCGCTCGTCGGTCGCACGCAGCTTCGGCGGTTCCCCGCTCGTCAGGGCCTCCGGCAGGTGCACGCCGTACTTGTCGGCCAGATCGAGCAGTGTGCCGGGCCGCATCGATCCGGTGAAATGCAGATGCAGATGGGCCTTCGGCAGCAGTCGGACATCGCGCACACTCAACATCCCAAGATCCTGCCGTACGCACGGGCCGCCCGGAAGCACCTTTTCTCGAACGAGTGGCCGCCCGAACGCGGAAACGGGCCCCCGACAGCGGCCGGGGACCCGTTCAGTCACTAAAAAAGCAATTGCTAGTCGCGGGCCTCCGCCAGCAGCTTCTGGATCCGCGACACGCCCTCGGCCAGGTCCTCGTCGCCCAGCGCGTACGAAAGCCGCAGGTAACCCGGCGTGCCGAACGCCTCGCCCGGAACCACCGCCACCTCGACCTCGTCCAGGATCAGCGCGGCCAGCTCGACCGAGTCCTGCGGGCGCTTGCCGCGGATCTCCTTGCCGAGCAGCCCCTTGACCGAGGGGTACGCGTAGAACGCGCCCTCCGGCTCCGGGCAGACGACGCCGTCGATCTCGTTGAGCATCCGCACCATCGTCTGGCGGCGGCGGTCGAAGGCGGAACGCATCTCGGCGACCGCGTCCAGGTCACCGGAGACCGCGGCCAGCGCCGCCGCCTGCGCGACGTTGGAGACGTTCGACGTGGCGTGCGACTGCAGGTTGGTCGCGGCCTTCACCACGTCCTTCGGGCCGATGATCCACCCCACGCGCCAGCCGGTCATCGCGTAGGTCTTGGCGACGCCGTTGACCACGATGCACTTGTCCCGCAGCTCGGGCAGGACCGCCGGGAGGGAGACCGCGGACGCGTCGCCGTACACCAGGTGCTCGTAGATCTCGTCCGTCAGCATCCACAGACCGTGCTCGACGGCCCAGCGGCCGATCGCCTCGGTCTCGGCCTCGGTGTACACCGCGCCGGTCGGGTTGGACGGGGAGACGAAGAGGACCACCTTGGTCTTCTCCGTACGGGCCGCCTCCAGCTGCTCGACCGACACGCGGTAGCCGGTGGTCTCGTCGGCGACCACGTCGACCGGGACACCGCCCGCGAGGCGGATCGACTCGGGGTACGTCGTCCAGTACGGCGCCGGGACGATGACCTCGTCGCCCGGGTCCAGGATCGCGGCGAAGGCCTCGTAGATGGCCTGCTTGCCGCCGTTGGTGACCAGGACCTGCGAGGCGTCCGGCTCGTAGCCGGAGTCACGCAGCGTCTTCGCGGCGATCGCGGCCTTGAGCTCGGGGAGCCCGCCGGCCGGCGTGTAGCGGTGGTACTTCGGGTTGCGGCAGGCCTCGATCGCGGCCTCGACGATGTAACCGGGCGTGGGGAAGTCGGGCTCGCCGGCGCCGAAGCCGATGACCGGACGGCCGGCGGCCTTCAGGGCCTTGGCCTTTGCGTCCACGGCAAGGGTTGCGGACTCGGAGATCGCGCCGATTCGGGCTGAGACCCGGCGCTCGGTGGGAGGAGTTGCAGCGCTCATGCGGCCCATCGTCCCAGACCGCAAACACGCCGGGCACACAGATGCCGAGGGGTGGACGCGAAGCGGTCCGGGGCAGTCTGTTCGACGCCGGGCCTGTGACCACGTACACTCACTCGTCGTTGGCCCTCAACAGCAGCTCCTCCGTGTGCACTCCGTGCACTCGGCCGGATGCGGTAGGTTGGGGTAACCACAAAGGGTCGTAGCTCAATTGGTAGAGCACTGGTCTCCAAAACCAGCGGTTGGGGGTTCAAGTCCCTCCGGCCCTGCTACACACATCTTCGCCAGGATGTGTGCGCATGTACGTACTTCTATGCACCGCCGTGCGGCTCCACCGGGCGCGGCACGGCCACGACCCGGAATCAGGTGAGTAGCGTGACGGACGCCGTGGGCTCCATCGACATGCCTGATGCCCAGGACGAGACTCCGGATTCCAAGAAGAAGTCCCGCAAGGGCGGCAAGCGCGGCAAGAAGGGCCCTCTGGGCCGTCTCGCGCTCTTCTACCGCCAGATCGTCGCCGAGCTGCGCAAGGTCGTGTGGCCCACCCGCAGCCAGCTGACGACGTACACCACCGTGGTGATTATCTTCGTCGTCGTCATGATCGGCATCGTGACCGTAATCGACATGGGCTTCGCCCGAGCCGTCAAGTACGTTTTCGGCTGATCCCGCGTAGGGCGCCCTTCCCGGCGCCCCTTTCGCACGTTCCACCCATTTGTATCCAGGAAGAAGCAGCCACCGTGTCTGACCCGAACCTGAACGACGCCGTTGAGCCGAGCGAAAGCGCGGAGTCCGCTGAGGACCAGCTCGACATCGTCGAGGCGGCCGACGAGGACCAGGCGGAAGCTGCTGACGCCGCTGCGGGCGAGCCGGCGGAAGAGTCCGCCGTGAGCGACGAGGCCGACGAGGCCGACGAGGCCGACGAGGACATCGCCGAGGAAGCCGCCGAGGCGGACGAGGACATCGCCGAGGAAGCCGCCGAGGCGGACGACGCCGAGGAAGAGGCCGCGGAGCCGGTCGACCCGATCGCCGCCCTCCGCGAGGAGCTCCGCACCCTGCCCGGCGAGTGGTACGTCATCCACACGTACGCCGGGTACGAGAAGCGCGTGAAGGCGAACCTGGAGCAGCGCGCGGTGTCGCTGAACGTCGAGGAGTTCATCTACCAGGCGGAAGTGCCCGAGGAAGAGATCGTCCAGATCAAGAACGGCGAGCGCAAGAACGTTCGCCAGAACAAGCTTCCCGGTTACGTCCTGGTCCGCATGGACCTCACCAACGAGTCCTGGGGCGTCGTCCGCAACACCCCCGGTGTCACCGGCTTCGTCGGCAACGCCTACGACCCGTACCCGCTGACGCTGGACGAGATCGTCAAGATGCTCGCCCCGGAGGCCGAGGAGAAGGCCGCCCGCGAGGCAGCCGAGGCCGAGGGCAAGCCGGCGCCCAGCCGCAAGATGGAGGTCCAGGTTCTGGACTTCGAGGTGGGCGACTCGGTCACGGTCACCGACGGCCCCTTCGCGACCCTCCAGGCGACGATCAACGAGATCAACGCCGACTCGAAGAAGGTCAAGGGCCTCGTCGAGATCTTCGGTCGCGAGACCCCGGTCGAGCTCAGCTTCGACCAGATCCAGAAGAACTGACCCTCTCTGGAACACCCGCTTCCGACCAGGTCAGACCGGCTCTCGCAGCTGGTCTGACCTGCTCGGTTTTTAGCCGCACCTCGATACCCGTTATCGTTGTGCGGTATGCCTCCGTCCGGTGATCGGATGGCAGGAAACTCTCACTAGGACCCGGAGAGAGCAATGCCTCCCAAGAAGAAGAAGGTCACGGGGCTCATCAAGCTCCAGATCAACGCCGGCGCGGCCAACCCGGCTCCGCCGGTCGGCCCCGCGCTGGGCCAGCACGGCGTCAACATCATGGAGTTCTGCAAGGCCTACAACGCCGCGACCGAGTCGCAGCGTGGCATGGTCGTGCCGGTGGAGATCACGGTCTACGAGGACCGCTCCTTCACCTTCGTGACGAAGACCCCGCCGGCCGCCAAGCTGATCCTCAAGGCCGCGGGCGTGGACAAGGGATCGGGCGAGCCCCACAAGACCAAGGTCGCGAAGCTCACCGCCGCTCAGGTGCGCGAGATCTCGACGGTCAAGCTCCCCGACCTGAACGCCAACGACCTCGAGGCCGCGGACAAGATCATCGCCGGCACCGCCCGTTCCATGGGCATCACGGTCGAGGGCTGAAAGTCCCCGTAGCACCTCAGTGGTAGGGCCAAGCGCTGGTCCGCACCACGACTCCACCCTCCATACCTCAGGAGCAGAAGTGAAGCGCAGCAAGAACTTCCGCAGCGCGGACGCGAAGATCGACCGGGAGCGCCTGTACGCCCCGCTCGAGGCCGTCCGTCTCGCCAAGGACACCTCCACCACGAAGTTCGACGGCACCGTCGAGGTCGCCATGCGTCTGGGTGTCGACCCGCGCAAGGCCGACCAGATGGTCCGCGGCACCGTGAACCTGCCGCACGGCACCGGCAAGACCGCCCGGGTCCTGGTCTTCGCGACCGGTGACCGTGCTGCGGCCGCGGAAGCCGCCGGCGCCGACATCGTCGGCTCCGACGAGCTCATCGACGAGGTCGCGAAGGGCCGTCTGGACTTCGACGCCGTCGTCGCCACCCCGGACCTCATGGGCAAGGTCGGCCGCCTCGGCCGCGTGCTCGGTCCGCGTGGTCTGATGCCGAACCCGAAGACCGGAACGGTCACCCCGGACGTGGCGAAGGCTGTCACGGACATCAAGGGCGGCAAGATCGAGTTCCGCGTCGACAAGCACTCGAACCTGCACTTCATCATCGGCAAGGTCTCCTTCGACGAGACGAAGCTGGTCGAGAACTACGCCGCGGCGCTGGAGGAGATCCTCCGTCTCAAGCCGTCCGCCGCGAAGGGCCGCTACATCAAGAAGGCCGCCCTCGCCACGACGATGGGTCCCGGCATCCCGCTGGACCCGAACCGCACCCGTAACCTCCTCGTCGAGGAAGACCCGGCAGCTGTCTGACCGGGTCGGGCCCTGGGCTCTCCCAGGGCTCACTGAGCGGCTCTGATCGGGCCCCGTACCTCCCCCAGGGGAGGTACGGGGCCCGATTTGCTTGTGGGCGAACCGTTCGCGTAGTCTTCCCCAGAAGCCAAAGACCGCTGGTCGTTGCCGTGCCTTGCGAAAGGTGCGGTGGCCGAAGGATCCGCTAGGTGCGGACGACCTGCGCAGGTGTCGTGGAAAGCTCCCGGGCGTGCTTGAGAAAGCACAGCCGGTCGAGCTCAGCCCCGTGCGCCTGCGCCGGGGCGTTTCGTTTTGCCCAGCCCCTTCTGAGCGGTCCTCATCACCCGGAAGGAGGCCGACGCTCTATGGCAAGGCCCGACAAGGCTGCCGCGGTAGCCGAGCTCGCGGACCAGTTCCGTAGCTCGAACGCCGCCGTGCTGACCGAGTACCGGGGTCTCACCGTGACGCAGCTCAAGACGCTGCGTCGTTCGCTCGGTGAGAACGCCCAGTACGCCGTGGTGAAGAACACGCTGACCAAGATCGCGGCCAACGAGGCCGGGATCAACACGCTGGACGACCTGTTCGCAGGCCCGACGGCGGTTGCCTTCATCACCGGTGACCCGGTGGAGTCGGCGAAGGGTCTTCGTGACTTCGCCAAGGAGAACCCGAACCTGATCATCAAGGGCGGTGTCCTTGATGGCAAGGCGCTGTCCGCCGATGAGATCAAGAAGCTTGCGGACCTCGAGTCCCGCGAGGTTCTGCTCGCCAAGCTGGCGGGCGCCATGAAGGGCAAGCAGTCCCAGACTGCCTCGCTGTTCAAGGCGCTTCCCTCGAAGTTCGTCCGCACCGCGGAGGCGCTTCGTGCCAAGCAGGCCGAGCAGGGCGGTGCCGAGTAATTCGGCTCGCTTTCTGACCGGCGCCGTCTAGGCGCAGGTCGCAGCGGGCCGGAAGTACGCCCGCCTCACATGTACATCGGCACCAGCCGAATTAGTGGAAGGACGCCATCATGGCGAAGCTCACCCAGGACGACCTGCTCGCGCAGTTCGAGGAGATGACCCTCATCGAGCTCTCCGAGTTCGTGAAGGCCTTCGAGGAGAAGTTCGACGTCACCGCCGCTGCCGCGGTTGCCGCCGCCCCCGCCGCCGGCGGTGCCGCCGGTGCCGCCGAGGCCGCCGAGGAGCAGGACGAGTTCGACGTCATCCTCACCGGTGCCGGCGACAAGAAGATCCAGGTCATCAAGGTCGTGCGTGAGCTGACCTCGCTGGGTCTGAAGGAGGCCAAGGACCTCGTCGACGGCGCTCCGAAGCCGGTCCTCGAGAAGGTCACCAAGGAGGCCGCCGAGAAGGCTGCCGAGTCCCTCAAGGGCGCGGGCGCGGCCGTCGAGGTCAAGTGACCTCGTTGAGTCTCTGACTCAGCTGCTCTCGTCCTAAGGGCGACCACCCGTTCGGGTGGTCGCCCTTAGGCGTTCCCGGGGCGCCGTTCTTGCTCTTGGCGCCCCGGCGAGTATCGTGATCTTCGCCGTACGCCTCGCGGTGTCCAGGTGCTGTGCGGCGCCGTGGCCGGTGTCCGCCCCTTCCGGAGGGCGGGGGGCCTTGACGAACCGCACGAGGCGCGCAATTCTCAGGACGCGTTGTCATACCGATCCGGATCCGAGGCATGGATCGGCGACGCAGAGGGCAGTATCGATATGCGCATACAGCGCATGGTTTTCCGCAGGAGTTGAGTACAGCGAGGGTCTCAAAGAACCCGCTCTGGACATCAGTGAGCCGAGTGGCTACACTGACCCTTTGCGCTGCCTGTTAGCTGCCTCCTGCCCGTCACCAGGGGCATGCCCACGCTCGAGCATCGATGACCGACTTCCCTGACCAGGGATATCTGCCGCTGTGCCAGCTTGGGACCGGTACGCGCGTAGTGAGTCCGAGCCCTCGGAAGGACCCCCTCTTGGCCGCCTCGCGCAACGCCTCGACCTCCAATACGAACAACGGCGCCAGCACCGCCCCGCTGCGCATCTCCTTTGCAAAGATCAAGGAGCCCCTCGAGGTTCCTAACCTCCTCGCGCTGCAGACCGAGAGCTTTGACTGGCTGCTCGGCAATGCCGCTTGGAAGGGTCGCGTCGAGGCCGCTCTCGAGAGCGGACAGGACGTCCCCACCAAGTCTGGTCTGGAAGAGATCTTCGAGGAGATCTCGCCGATCGAAGACTTCTCCGGGTCGATGTCGCTGACGTTCCGCGACCACCGCTTCGAGCCTCCGAAGAACTCGATCGACGAGTGCAAGGAGCGCGACTTCACGTTCGCGGCTCCCCTCTTCGTCACTGCGGAGTTCACCAACAACGAGACCGGTGAGATCAAGTCCCAGACGGTCTTCATGGGCGACTTCCCGCTCATGACGAACAAGGGCACCTTCGTCATCAACGGCACCGAGCGTGTCGTGGTGTCGCAGCTGGTCCGCTCGCCGGGTGTCTACTTCGACTCCTCCATCGACAAGACGTCCGACAAGGACATCTTCTCGGCCAAGATCATCCCGTCCCGGGGTGCCTGGCTGGAGATGGAGATCGACAAGCGCGACATGGTCGGTGTCCGCATCGACCGCAAGCGCAAGCAGTCCGTCACCGTCCTCCTCAAGGCTCTCGGCTGGACCACCGAGCAGATCCTCGAAGAGTTCGGCGAGTACGAGTCCATGCGCGCCACCCTGGAAAAGGACCACACCCAGGGCCAGGACGACGCGCTGCTCGACATCTACCGCAAGCTGCGCCCGGGCGAGCCGCCCACGCGCGAGGCTGCTCAGACGCTGCTCGAGAACCTCTACTTCAACCCGAAGCGCTACGACCTCGCGAAGGTCGGCCGCTACAAGGTGAACAAGAAGCTCGGCGCCGATGAGCCGCTGAACGCCGGTGTCCTCACCAGCAAGGACATCATCGCCACCATCAAGTACCTGGTCCGGCTGCACGCCGGCGAGGTCGAGACGGTCGGCGAGTCGGGTCGCAGCATCGTCGTCGAGACCGACGACATCGACCACTTCGGCAACCGTCGTCTGCGCAACGTCGGCGAGCTCATCCAGAACCAGGTCCGCACGGGTCTGGCTCGTATGGAGCGCGTCGTGCGCGAGCGCATGACGACTCAGGACGTCGAGGCGATCACGCCTCAGACCCTGATCAACATCCGGCCGGTCGTCGCCTCCATCAAGGAGTTCTTCGGCACCAGCCAGTTGTCGCAGTTCATGGACCAGAACAACCCGCTGTCGGGTCTCACCCACAAGCGCCGTCTGTCGGCTCTTGGCCCGGGTGGTCTCTCCCGTGAGCGGGCCGGCTTCGAGGTCCGTGACGTGCACCCGTCTCACTACGGCCGCATGTGCCCGATCGAGACTCCCGAAGGCCCGAACATCGGTCTGATCGGTTCGCTCGCCTCGTACGGCCGCGTCAACGCGTTCGGCTTCGTCGAGACGCCGTACCGCAAGGTCGTCGACGGTGTCGTCACCGACGACGTCGACTACCTGACCGCCGATGAGGAAGACCGCTTCGTCATCGCGCAGGCCAACGCGACGCTCTCCGAGGACATGCGCTTCGAAGAGTCCCGCGTGCTGGTCCGCCGTCGTGGCGGCGAGATCGACTACATCCCCGGTGACGACGTCGACTACATGGACGTCTCGCCGCGCCAGATGGTGTCGGTCGCCACCGCGATGATCCCGTTCCTCGAGCACGACGACGCCAACCGCGCGCTCATGGGCGCGAACATGATGCGTCAGGCCGTGCCGCTGATCACGTCCGAGGCGCCGCTCGTCGGCACCGGCATGGAGTACCGCTGCGCGGTCGACGCCGGTGACGTCATCAAGGCGGAGAAGGACGGTGTGGTCCAGGAGGTCTCCGCGGACTACGTCACCGTCACCAACGACGACGGCACGTACACCACGTACCGGATCGCCAAGTTCTCCCGCTCGAACCAGGGCACCTCGGTCAACCAGAAGGTTGTCGTGGACGAGGGCGCCCGCGTCGTCGAGGGCCAGGTCCTCGCCGACGGTCCGGCCACCCAGCAGGGTGAGATGGCGCTCGGCAAGAACCTCCTCGTGGCGTTCATGCCGTGGGAGGGCCACAACTACGAAGACGCGATCATCCTCAGCCAGCGTCTGGTGCAGGACGACGTCCTCTCCTCGATCCACATCGAGGAGCACGAGGTCGACGCCCGTGACACCAAGCTCGGCCCGGAGGAGATCACCCGGGACATCCCGAACGTCTCCGAAGAGGTCCTCGCGGACCTCGACGAGCGCGGCATCATCCGTATCGGTGCCGAGGTCGTCGCCGGTGACATCCTCGTCGGCAAGGTCACGCCCAAGGGCGAGACCGAGCTGACGCCGGAAGAGCGCCTGCTGCGCGCGATCTTCGGTGAGAAGGCGCGCGAGGTGCGCGACACCTCGCTGAAGGTCCCGCACGGCGAGGTCGGCAAGATCATCGGCGTCCGCGTCTTCGACCGCGAAGAGGGCGACGAGCTGCCGCCGGGCGTGAACCAGCTGGTCCGCGTCTACGTCGCGCAGAAGCGCAAGATCACCGATGGTGACAAGCTCGCCGGCCGTCACGGCAACAAGGGCGTCATCTCGAAGATCCTGCCGATCGAGGACATGCCGTTCCTGGAGGACGGCACCCCGGTCGACATCATCCTCAACCCGCTGGGTGTCCCGTCCCGAATGAACCCGGGACAGGTCCTCGAGATCCACCTGGGCTGGCTCGCCAGCCAGGGCTGGAAGGTCGAGGGCAGCGAGGACTGGATGGAGCGTCTGAAGGCCATCGGCGCCGACGAGGTCGCCCCCGGCACCAACGTCGCCACGCCGGTCTTCGACGGTGCGCGCGAGGACGAGATCTCCGGTCTCTTCGAGTCCACGATCCCGAACCGCGACGGCAACCGGATGGTCCTTCCGTCCGGCAAGGCCCACCTGTTCGACGGCCGCTCGGGCGAGCCGTTCCCGGACCCGGTCTCGGTCGGGTACATGTACATCCTCAAGCTCCACCACCTGGTCGACGACAAGCTCCACGCCCGTTCGACCGGTCCGTACTCCATGATCACCCAGCAGCCGCTGGGTGGTAAGGCCCAGTTCGGTGGCCAGCGCTTCGGTGAGATGGAGGTGTGGGCGCTCGAGGCTTACGGCGCCGCTTACGCCCTCCAGGAACTGCTGACCATCAAGTCCGACGACGTCACCGGCCGCGTGAAGGTCTACGAGGCCATCGTCAAGGGCGAGAACATTCCTGAGCCCGGCATCCCCGAGTCCTTCAAGGTGCTCATCAAGGAGATGCAGTCCCTGTGCCTCAACGTGGAGGTGCTGTCCTCGGACGGCATGTCCATCGAGATGCGCGACACCGACGAGGACGTCTTCCGCGCTGCGGAAGAGCTCGGTATCGACCTGTCCCGGCGCGAGCCGAGCAGCGTCGAAGAGGTCTGACGGGTTGGCCGGCCGCCGCTTCACCGCGGCGGCCGGCTCTCCCCGGACCCGTTCAGACCATGATTGACTCTCGACCCCGAAAGAGGGATTGACGACAAGTGCTCGACGTCAACTTCTTCGACGAGCTGCGGATCGGCCTCGCCACCGCGGACGACATCCGGACCTGGTCGCACGGCGAAGTGAAGAAGCCGGAGACCATCAACTACCGCACGCTCAAGCCCGAGAAGGACGGACTCTTCTGCGAGAAGATCTTCGGTCCGACCCGGGACTGGGAGTGCTACTGCGGCAAGTACAAGCGTGTCCGCTTCAAGGGCATCATCTGTGAGCGCTGCGGCGTCGAGGTCACTCGCGCCAAGGTGCGCCGTGAGCGGATGGGCCACATTGAGCTGGCCGCCCCTGTCACGCACATCTGGTACTTCAAGGGCGTTCCTTCGCGCCTCGGCTACCTGCTCGACCTCGCGCCGAAGGACCTCGAGAAGGTCATCTACTTCGCCGCGTACATGATCACGTTCGTGGACGAGGAGCGCCGCACGCGCGACCTGCCGTCGCTGGAGGCGCACGTCTCCGTGGAGCGTCAGCAGATCGAGAACCGCCGCGACGCCGACCTCGAAGCCCGCGCCAAGAAGCTCGAGACCGACCTGGCCGAGCTCGAGGCCGAGGGCGCCAAGGCCGACGTGCGCCGCAAGGTGCGCGAAGGCGCCGAGCGTGAGATGAAGCAGCTGCGCGACCGTGCGCAGCGCGAGATCGACCGTCTCGACGAGGTGTGGAGCCGCTTCAAGAACCTCAAGGTCCAGGACCTCGAGGGCGACGAGCTGCTCTACCGCGAGCTGCGCGACCGCTTCGGCACGTACTTCGACGGCTCGATGGGCGCCGCTGCTCTGCAGAAGCGCCTGGAGTCCTTCGACCTGGACGAAGAGGCCGAGAAGCTCCGCGAGATCATCCGTACCGGCAAGGGCCAGAAGAAGACCCGTGCGCTCAAGCGCCTCAAGGTCGTCTCGGCGTTCCTGCAGACCAGCAACAGCCCCAAGGGCATGGTGCTGGACTGCGTCCCGGTCATCCCGCCGGACCTGCGTCCGATGGTGCAGCTGGACGGTGGCCGCTTCGCGACCTCCGACCTGAACGACCTGTACCGCCGCGTGATCAACCGTAACAACCGCCTCAAGCGTCTCCTTGACCTCGGTGCCCCCGAGATCATCGTGAACAACGAGAAGCGCATGCTTCAGGAGGCCGTCGACGCGCTCTTCGACAACGGCCGTCGTGGTCGCCCGGTCACGGGCCCCGGCAACCGTCCGCTGAAGTCGCTGTCCGACATGCTCAAGGGCAAGCAGGGCCGATTCCGTCAGAACCTTCTCGGCAAGCGTGTGGACTACTCCGCGCGTTCCGTGATCGTCGTCGGCCCGCAGCTCAAGCTGCACCAGTGCGGTCTGCCCAAGGCCATGGCGCTGGAGCTCTTCAAGCCGTTCGTGATGAAGCGCCTGGTCGACCTGAACCACGCGCAGAACATCAAGTCGGCGAAGCGCATGGTCGAGCGCGGCCGCACGGTCGTGTACGACGTCCTGGAAGAGGTCATCGCCGAGCACCCGGTTCTGCTGAACCGTGCGCCGACGCTGCACCGCCTCGGCATCCAGGCCTTCGAGCCGCAGCTGGTCGAGGGCAAGGCCATCCAGATCCACCCGCTCGTCTGCACCGCGTTCAACGCGGACTTCGACGGTGACCAGATGGCCGTGCACCTGCCGCTCTCCGCGGAGGCGCAGGCCGAGGCCCGCATCCTGATGCTGTCCTCGAACAACATCCTGAAGCCGGCCGACGGTCGTCCCGTCACCATGCCGACCCAGGACATGGTTCTCGGTCTCTTCTTCCTCACGACCGACGAGGAAGAGCGCAAGGTCATCGGCGCGGGCCGCTCCTTCGGCTCCACCGCCGAGGCGACCATGGCGTTCGACAACCGCGAGCTCTCGCTCCAGGCGAAGGTCGACATCCGCTTCCCGGTGGGCACCATCCCGCCGCGTGGCTGGGTGCCGCCGGTCGCCGAGGAGGGCGAGCAGGAGTACCAGCAGGGCGACAGCTTCCGGCTGCGTACGACCCTGGGCCGCGCGCTCTTCAACGAGCTGCTGCCCGAGGACTACCCGTTCGTCGACTACTCGGTGGGCAAGAAGCAGCTCTCCGAGATCGTCAACGACCTGGCGGAGCGCTACCCCAAGGTCATCGTGGCGGCGACGCTCGACAACCTGAAGGCGGCCGGCTTCCACTGGGCGACCCGTTCGGGCGTCACCGTGGCCATCTCCGACGTCGTCGTGCCCGAGGCCAAGAAGGCCATCGTCAAGGGCTACGAGGCACAGGACGAGAAGGTCCAGAAGCAGTACGAGCGCGGTCTCATCACCAAGGAAGAGCGCACTCAGGAGCTCATCGCGATCTGGACCAAGGCGACCAACGAGGTTGCCGAGGCGATGAACGCGAACTTCCCCAAGACGAACCCCATCTTCATGATGGTTGACTCGGGTGCCCGAGGAAACATGATGCAGATGCGTCAGATCGCCGGTATGCGTGGTCTGGTGTCGAACGCCAAGAACGAGACGATTCCGCGTCCCATCAAGGCGTCGTTCCGTGAGGGTCTGTCCGTGCTGGAGTACTTCATCTCCACCCACGGTGCCCGTAAGGGTCTGGCCGACACCGCCCTGCGTACCGCCGACTCGGGTTACCTGACCCGTCGTCTGGTGGACGTCTCGCAGGACGTGATCATCCGCGAGGAGGACTGCGGCACCGACCGCGGCCTCAAGCTGAAGATCGCGGAGAAGGGCGCCGACGGCGTCCTCCGCAAGACCGACGACGTCGAGACGAGCGTGTACGCACGCATGCTCGCCGAGGACGTCGTCATCGACGGCAAGGTCATCGCGCCGGCCAACGTCGACCTCGGTGACGTGCTCATCGACCAGCTGGTCATGCACGGCGTCGAGGAGGTCAAGACCCGCTCGGTCC
Organism: Streptomyces altiplanensis; assembly: GCF_053591575.1. NCBI lineage: Bacteria > Bacillati > Actinomycetota > Actinomycetes > Kitasatosporales > Streptomycetaceae > Streptomyces > Streptomyces altiplanensis. Next base: position 80,943 of record NZ_JBSFUB010000010.1, read on the forward strand.
TGACCTGCGAGTCCGCGGTCGGCACCTGTGCCTTCTGCTACGGCCGCTCGCTGGCCACCGGCAAGCTGGTCGACATCGGTGAGGCGGTCGGCATCATCGCCGCCCAGTCCATCGGTGAGCCCGGCACGCAGCTGACGATGCGTACCTTCCACACCGGTGGTGTGGCCGGTGACGACATCACCCAGGGTCTGCCCCGTGTCGTCGAGCTCTTCGAGGCCCGTACGCCCAAGGGTGTCGCCCCGATCTCGGAGGCGGCCGGCCGCATCCGTATCGAGGAGACCGAGAAGACCAAGAAGATCGTCGTCACCCCGGACGACGGCAGCGACGAGACGGCGTTCCCGATCTCGAAGCGTGCCCGTCTGCTGGTGGGCGAGGGCGACCACGTCGAGGTGGGCCAGAAGCTCACCGTGGGTGCCACCAACCCGCACGACGTGCTGCGGATCCTCGGTCAGCGCGCGGTCCAGGTCCACCTGGTCGGCGAAGTCCAGAAGGTCTACAACAGCCAGGGTGTGTCGATCCACGACAAGCACATCGAGATCATCATCCGGCAGATGCTCCGCCGCGTGACGATCATCGAGTCGGGCGACGCCGAGCTGCTTCCGGGCGAGCTCGTCGAGCGCGGCCGCTTCGAGGGCGAGAACCGTCGCGTGGTCACGGAAGGCGGCCACCCGGCCTCCGGCCGTCCGCAGCTGATGGGTATCACCAAGGCCTCGCTGGCGACCGAGTCGTGGCTGTCGGCGGCGTCCTTCCAGGAGACGACCAGGGTTCTGACGGACGCGGCGATCAACGCCAAGTCCGACTCCCTGATCGGCCTCAAGGAGAACGTCATCATCGGTAAGCTCATCCCGGCCGGTACGGGCCTGTCCCGCTACCGCAACATCCGGGTGGAGCCCACCGAGGAGGCCAAGGCCGCGATGTACTCGGCCGTCGGCTACGACGACATCGACTACTCGCCGTTCGGCACCGGCTCCGGCCAGGCCGTTCCGCTGGAGGACTACGACTACGGTCCGTACAACCAGTAAGAGCGCGTGTCTGTACGTCCGCAGGGCGGCCACCCTTCACGGGGTGGCCGCCCTGCGGCGTTTCCTGGACCGGTTCTCGTACTGAGTTGCGAAGTCCGCCTCCATGGATCACAGTTGGGGCAGCGGCAGAGCTGCGCCCGGAACCCCCGGGCGGCGGACCTGCCGCTTCGTGTTTTCCGCAGCAGCGCAGCACAGGCCCCCGAAGGGAGTGTCCATGTGAGTCCCCTTGCCTTCCCGGACGCGGAACGGCTCGTCGTCGATCACCTCAAGAACCGGCCGGAGTTGGCCGGGACGGTGGTCGACAACAAGCCCCCGGCCGGTTTCGACGGCACCCAGAAGGCCGTCCTCGTCTCCCGGGTCGGCGGCGCGTGGGTGGACGATCTCCACCTCGACCAGCCGCTGATCGACCTGGAGGTGTACGGGCCGGACAAGACGGCGGCGCACACGGTCGCGCTGGCGGCCCGTACCGCGGTTCTCACCCTGACCGGTACCACGTACGGCGGGGCGGCGGTCACCGATGTCGCCGAGGCGGACGGGCCGCGCTGGCTGCCCGACTACAACCGGCCCGCCGGCAACCGCTACCTCTCGACCGTCCGGATCTCCGTCCGGCCCGCTTGACCCGAACGTTCTTCCTCGCAGGCCCCGCCACCGGCGGGGCCTTCGTCATTTCCGTACACCGGCGCGACGGCATCCGCCGCCGCGCCACCCATCCAAGGAGCAGACATGGCAGGCAACAACGGCAGTCAGATCCGCGTCGCCGGAACCGGCCGGATCCTCGTCGCGAAGGCCGGGACGACCGGTCCGGCCGCTCCGGCCCACACCGGTGACGAGTGGGCGGCCGGCTGGACCGAGCTGGGCTACACCACCACCGACGGCATCAAGTTCAACAAGAAGGACAAGATCGACCCGGTCGACACCTGGCAGTCGGTGAGCCCGGCGCGGTTCATCTACTCGGACCGCGATCTGACGGTGAAGTTCCAGCTGCTCCAGCTGAACAAGGACACGCTGTCGTTCTTCATGGGCGGCGACGCCGTCACCCCGGTGACCGCCACCGGTGTCACCGACACGTACCAGTACAAGCTTGCCGCCGAGCCGAAGCAGGACGAGCGTCAGCTCGGTATCGAGTTCAAGGACGGTGCGGACGTCACGTACCGCTTCATCATCCCGCGCGGCCAGGTCACCGAGACCGAGGAGATCGGGCTGTCCCGTACGGGCGCGCTGAAGCTCGGTGTCACCTTCACGGCGCTGGCCGCCGAGAACAGCTCGACCCTGGCCACGTGGATCATGAAGGACAAGGCCTTCGGCGCTGTGTAAGGCCCGGTGACAGCGGCGGGGGCCCGTTCCGCGGGCCCCCGCCGCTTCTCCCGTGCCCTCGGGCACGCTTCCGCGTTCCGTTCCGTTTCCGCACCCTGTTCCCCTTTTGTTCCCTTCCGCGAAGGAGCCCTTTCATGTCCGGCTTCAACGTCAACGCCGCTCGCGCCCAGCGCCTCGAAGCGCTCGGCCGCGCCTGGACCTTCGAGCTCGACGACGACGTCTTCGAGCTGCCGACCGAGCTGACCCGGGCGACCGCCCGCAAGCTGCGCGACCTCGACGACAACGACGTCGACGGTCTGCTGCGGCTGCTGCTCGGCGAGAAGCAGTACGCGCGCTTCGACCACCACGAGATCACCATGCAGGACATCGCCGCCATCCTGGAGGCGTACGGCAAGGAGACCGGGCTCGGCCTGGGGGAAGACTGAGCCTCGGTGCGTTCGTCGACGAACACGCCGAGGCCCTCGAGGCGGACCTGCTCCGCCATTACGGCCTCGATCTGCTCGACTGGCACCGGGGTCTGATGACCTCCAGACGGCTCTCGGTGCTGCTCAAGCACCTGCCGCGGGACAGTGCGGTGGCGCGGGAACTGCACGGGGAGGCGGCCGAGTGGTCGGTCTCCGACTATCTGCTGGCCACGACGGTGGACCAGCTGGCCGAGGCGAACTGGATGTTCGCCACCGTGAATCAGGACGAGGACGCGGAGCGTCTCGACTTTCCGACGCCGGTGCCGCGTCCGGGCGCTGAGCCAGCTGCCGAAGCGCCGGCGGTGGAGCCGGAAGCACCGGGGCCGGGTCCGGCCCAGCTGGTGTCGTTCTTCGGGTGACGGCGCTCATCCGGTTCGCCCCCCTGCGCCGGCGTCGCGAACTCCATGGGTGTTCGCTCGCTCAGCCGAAGCCCCTCGCGCCGGCAAACACCACACAGCCTGCCTGGATCACTGCCCAGGTACCGGTGCTGACCGGGGACCAGGGCAGCAGGCGTCGCAGTTCGGCCTGCGTACGGGACAGGCCCGGGAATGCGGGGTCGAAGACGACCGGGAGGGACTCTCCTTTCTCGCCCGTCAGCCCGAAGTCGTCCGACTTCGCTGTCCGGAAGTGCAGCCCGTTCTTGTGGTCCCGATAGCTGTAGGAGAGCGAAAAGGAACCGTTCAGGTAGTACGAGGAACGGCATGTCCCCGCTGTTTTGGCCCCTCTCTTCTTCAGGCGCAGATGTGCGTAGAGGCGTGTTGCGGCAAAGGGGAATGTGGCTGCCGTGGGGGCGACGAGTATTACGTAGGAGATCCAGGGCGGGAAATCGAGATACGTCATGCGAACTCCAGCGAGGATCGACATGCCATAAGGAAAGGGAGGACTGGTGGCTACTCCGACACCGGCACCGGCACCCAAAGAAGAGGCGTGGGTTCGCCCCTTCTGGATGAACAAGAACGATATCGAGCACCAGAAGGCACTGTATCGCGACCTTCAGCATTCGGTCACGCTGATCAAGTACGAACTCGGCGGCCTGGCTCTGGGGTTGACGTTCGTCAAGGCGGATTTCACCCTCCTCAAGGCGGACGAGAAGGGCATAACACTGCGCGGACGTCAGGTCGTCACGTTCCCCTGGGCGGACCAGAAGAAGTCTCTGCAGGAGCGCATCGACCGGGTCAACAAAAAGGTCAGCGAAGATCAGGAGGCCATAAATAAGAAGGTTGCCCGTCTGGAATCCATCAAGGGAAGGGTGGAGGAGGGCGGGGACAGCGCGCGTGAATTGCGGGATCAGGCCGGATCGGGGGGCCGGGCGAACGCCGCACAGAAAGTCATGGATATTCGCTTCGCCAACGGACAGGACTTGCGTCGGGTAGAGGCGATCGAGAAGAAGGTCGACCGGAAGGTGGCGAAGATCAAGGGGCGTGCCGAAAAGCTCACGAAGCTCGAAGCGCGCATGAAAGTGATCAAGGATAAGGAAGAGGCCCTCAAAAAGGCCGGGGAAGAAGCGAACAAGAACGCCAGGGCTGCCAAGACCGCCGTCGGTCAGCTCCACAGCGACCTGCGGCGCACGGTAACCCAGGTCGAAAGAGTTTCCAATGCGCTCAGCGGCTGATGAGGGACATGTCCGGGGTGCGGACCGTCGGTGTCCGCAAAACTAGGGAAAGGCAGGAGCGGGGATGTCACTCGCCGGAAGTCTGAGAACAGCCGGCTCTGCCATGCAGGGCTTCAACCGGGTCGTGGCCGGTGGAACGACGCCACTGACCCGTCTCAAGTCGGCGGTAGGGCAGGGAAACTCCGCCCTCAACACCATCCGCGGCGGCGCGGACCGGGCAGGCGCCGCCATCGGGAAGCTGCGTACCTCCACCACACAGGGCGACACCGCGGTGGGCAAGCTGCGCACGGGGCTGCGCACCGCCAACACCTCGTTGGGAACGGCCAAGGGCGGGGCCGACAAGCTCAAGGGAGCGCTGGACAAGCTCAAGGGGTCGGCGGACAAGGCCAAGACCGCGCTCCAGGGGGTGAAGCAGCAGTCCGACGCCGTCGAGAAGTCCGTCGGGAAGGCCGGCAAGAACGCCGACAAAGCAGGAAAGACCATGGGGGGCGGGCTCACCAAGGGGCTCAAGGGAGCGAGCCTGGCGCAGAAGGGGCTCAACCTGGCCATGGCGGCCAGTCCGTTCGGCCTGATCATGACACTGCTCGCGCCGCTGATCCTTCAGTTCGTGAAGGTCGACAAGATCGTCGCGGTCGTGCAGAAGGGGTTCAAGGCGGGAATGAAGGCCATCTCGTCCGCGACCTCCGCCGCGATGAAGGCGATCGGGCCGGTCCTGCGCGGTATCGGCAACATGCTGCTCACCCCGTTCCGCGGGTTCGCCAGTGCGGTCAACGTGGTCATCGGCGCGCTGAACGGGTTCAAGGTCAGCATCCCCAGCTGGGTGCCCAAGTTCGGTGGCAAGTCGTTCTCCATCAACCTGCCGAAGATCCCGGTCCCGCACCTCGCCAAGGGCGGTGTCGTACCGGCGCGCAACGGCGGAACGCTGGCGCTGATCGGTGAGGGCGGGGAGTCCGAGGCCGTCATCCCGCTGAGCAAGCTCGACCGGATGATGAGCCCCGGTGCGAACCGTGCGCAGATCGCACGCCTCGCCGAAGCCGTCGAGCGTCTCGCCGACCGTCCCGTCCACGTTCAGGTGGACTCCCAGACCATCGCCCGCGCCGTCCTCGTCGGGCAGCGCCAGCTCGCCCGGAGGTAGGCAGACATGGCAAGGAACCTCTGGATCGGCAAGCCCGGTCTGCTGCGGGAGATCTCGCAGGCCGCGAAGAGCTGGGACCGCAGCCCCGACCTCAACGTGTCCGAGTTCCGGTCGCTGGAGGGACACGTGACGCTCGTCGCCCCGCCCAGGACCACCCGTCGGATGAAGCTCGCCTTCGAGTGGCTGGAACCCGAGGACGCCCAGCACCTGGTGCGGCTCGCCCGCAGGATCAGCGGGCCGGGAATGCTCGGGCAGAACGTGTACGCCGGCGGCTCGGTGGTCGTACTCGACCCGGCTTCGGTCAACCTGCTCGACCCGCTCCAGGCGGCCGGGCAGAGCCGGGACGTGAGGGGCGGTGACCACTGGTTCACGGTGGCCGGCGACATGACGCTGCGGCCCTCCGTCGGTGACGTCTTCACCGGGGACTGCCGGGACGTCGCCAGTGCCATCGGCTGGGCACACGGCACCTGGACCGGCTGGCCCGTGGCGCCGGGCATGAACGTGTCGTGGATGGTCCCGCCGGAGTGGGACCCCGCGCTGTGCACCGCCCAGCTCGACTGGAAGGCGGTGGACGGGTCGTACCTGTCGACCGTTTCGGTCACCGGCGGTGTCGTCTCCGGCACCGCTCCGGCCGGCGCCGCCTTCGCCACCCCGGTCGGCCGGCCCGGGAAGACCGGCGCCACCGCGCTGGCCGGCGCCTGCCTCACCATCGGCGAGGCGCCGGTCGGCTACGCGCTCGGCGACGGGTGCCCGCCCATGGCGGTCACCGGCCTGACCGACACACCGTCCCCCCGGCTGCCGTACCGGAACATCGGAATCGATCTCGTGGAGGTGCGCGGTGCAGCCAACTGACGAGAGCCTGGACGCCGCACTCGCCGCCCCGGAGCGGGCCCCCGCCCACTCGACCCGCCTCGGCGGCCGGGAGCTCGGCGCCCAGATCCAGTCGTGGAAGGTGGAGCGGGCCTACAACACCGACCTGCCCGAGGCGATGCGCGCCGTGTCGGGCAGCGCCTCGGCGCAGCTGGAGATGCTGCTCGGCGGGGCCGGCGGCGAACACGCGCCGCGCCTGTACTCGGCCTGGGCCGACCGGGCCACCGGTGACGTGGTGCGCCCCGGGCAGTCGGTCGTGCACTCCGCCGGGGTTGCGGACCGGACGCTTCCCACGTTCCGTGGAACGGTCCGGTCCCGGTCGGCCGCGTCGGGCAGCGACAGTGTGACCATCCAGGCCCTGGACGGCGCCGAGCGGCTGCGCGGTCCGGCCTCGCTGCCGCGCCCGTACCAGGGTTTCTACTACGGCCGTCCGGTCGCCACGGCGACCTGGTGCGTCGACGAACTGCTGCGCCAGGGCGGCATCCACACCTGCCCGCCGCCGCGGGCGCCCCTGGCCGACGACAAGGACCTGGCACCGTTCACGGTCCTGTACGCCTCGCTGCACGGTGGCTTCAACGCGACGTACGGGCAGCCGGAGGTGCTGCCCGTCAGCTCGTCCTACCGGTGGATCCGGGACGGCGCACCGTTCGAGATGGCGCTGATGCCGGAGCAGGCCGGGTTGCGGGCGTCCTGGATGCCGCGGTCACGGTTCGTGCTGCCCGGCAAGGTGTTCCAGGTCGAGTGCTGGGTCAACACGGCGCTGGCCAAGGACAGCGTGATCGAGATGAAGGCCGTCTTCGACCGCAGCGGCGGCGCCGCCGGCTACATCAGCGGCAAGTTCGACATCTCGACGGGGACAGTCCAGATCTTCTCCGGGACGGTCGACGGCGGCTCCTGGTACTTCAGCTGGGGGTTCCCCAAGCTGGCGGCCCTGCGGGGCGGTTGGCACCTGGGGTTCATGGTGGACACCCGGGGGACCGGAACCACCGTGCTGCCGACGGTGCAGCCGCGACTCACCGCGCCCGACGGCTCCTACCACGTCGGTGGTACGGGGACGTTCACCGAGGCCGCCGGCGCCCACCCGCATTCCGAGCTCCAGCAGATCGACCTGGTCACGGACATGGCGGTGGAGTGCCTCCAGGTCACCGACCGGGCGTGGGCGGACACCGCTTCCTACCCGCGCGCGGAGTGGGAGCAGAAGGACCAGTGGCGCAAGGGCGCGGAGCTCGACGAGGCCGCGCTGCCGCTGTACGACATCCCCAAGGTCTCGGGATCGCAGTGGGACGCGATCACGGAGATCGCCCGCGCGTCCATGTCCACGGCCGAGTTCGACGAGCAGGGCGTCTTCCACTGGCGCGGTCCGTCGCGGTTCAACAAGGTGCCGGCGGCCCCGGACACCACCGTCACCACCGTCCGGGACATCTCCTCGCTCACCGTCAGCGAGGAGATCGACGCCTGCCGCAACCACTGCGAGCAGCCGTACCAGGACTGGGCGGGCATCGGACTCGCCCACGGTACGGCGCAGACCGACACCCGGATCAGGGAGATCAAGCCCGGAGTACCGGAGGAGGTCTCGTATGCGATCGCGGACGACGAGAGCGACATCGGGCCGCTGACGATCGTGGACGACACCTCCGCGTCGATCGCCACCCACCGGGTGCGGTTCGGCAGCGCGGCGACGGGTGGTACGGCGGTGAAGGGCCGGGTCACGGTCAGTTCCCGCCGGGAGGGGCCGGCGTACATCGTCCGGTTCACGAACACCGGGACAACGAGTGTGTGGACGGTCACCAAGGACGGCAAGCCCTCGGTGCAGATCGACCCGCTCAAGCGGTCGGCGGACCCCGCGCAGCGCGTGTGGGCACGCTGGAGTCCGACGAGCCAGCAGTACTACGGCAAGCAGCAGTACCTCGCGCCCGCGTCGGAATGGGTGCAGTCCGCGAACACGGCGTACACCCTGGCGCAGACCATGCTCGACGCCGGACGGTATCCGGTGCCGGTGCTGGGCGAGGTCGAGGTGCTGCACGACCCGCGGCTCCAGCTGGGCGACGTGGTGAGGGTCGTGGACACGGCCGGCGCGAAGCTGGACACCCTCGCGTGGGTGGTCGGGATACGCACCACATATACGGCGGGGTCGGCTCCGCAGCAGACCCTGACCCTGCGCGGGACCGGCTACAACGGGGTTCCGGCCGACGAGGGCCTGGTGCCGGACGCGCCGCTGGATCCGGCGTACGGGCGACTGCGCACGTACCAGATGGTGACGGCACAGTACGCGCAGCTCGCCGACCTGACGGCGGAGCAGATCACGTACCGGACGCTGGTGGAGACGCTGGGAGGTGTGGCGTGACCCGGGCCGACGCGAGGGGGACCGAGATCCCCGTACTCGACGCGGCGGCGGTGGAGGACACCACCGCCGCACTCGTCTCCGGGCCGGAGGCGGTGTTCATGGCCGCCGACGGTGAGGGGGACGCGTTGCCGGGCTCCGGGGAACCGGCGCGGCCCGAGGACGATCCTTCGCATCCGTCACCGGACGCGCCCGCGCCCGTTCCGGTGCCCATCGACGATCCGGTCTCGCGGGAGGACGACGGCGGTATGCCGCCGGACACCCTGCCGCCACCCCTCGGCGGCTGATCCCTCCGCCGCCTCCGACCGTTGGCCGGCGTCCTGCGGGGCGCCGGCCCTTTTCGTACCCGTATCCCAGGAGGGCCCTGTCATGGTCCAGCTCACCCCGCTCAGCAATCTGCCCTACCCGCAGCCCACCGACGCGGCCAACGTGCCCCAGCACCTCCAGTCCCTCGCCGAGGCACTGGACGGGCGGACGGTGCTGCGGGTCGCCAACACCACCAGCCTGTCCTCGATCGCCACGCCGGTGACGGGGATGCTGGCCTGGGTCGCCACCCCGGGCCGGTACTACTACTACACCGGCAGTTACTGGCACCCGGTCACTCCGAGCCCGGTCCTGAAGCTCAATCCGGTGGCCGGTACGACGGCGTCCGCGTCGTACGTCGAAGCCCTGACCGGATCCACCGGCGACACGATGGTGGCGGCCTTCACCGCCCCGCCGTCCGGCACGGTCCTCGTGACGATCGGCGCCCGGATGAGCAGCAGCGTTGCCACCGGGGCCGGTTACATGTCGATGACCGTCAAGCAGGGCACGACGATCACCTTGGCCACGGCCGACACCCGCGCAGCGCTCTTCGGCGGAAACATGCAGTGCTCCGCGTCGGCCCAGTTCCAGGTCAGCGGACTGAGCGGCGGTGTCGCGTACACCGCCACGCCCGCGTACCGGTCCTCGGCGACGGCCAACACGGCCACGTTCGCCCACCGGTTCCTGCGGGTGGATCCGGTGTTCTGACCGGACCTTCGCGCGTGTTCCCTGCTCGTTCCGCATTCCCCGGCCCCGGCCCGCCGTGCCCCACGGCGGGCCGGGGCCGTTTTTCGCCCTGCGGCCCCCGATCCCGACCCGAGGAGGACCCGATGGCGGCACCTCTGTCCGCCGACGCCTTCGCCCGCGCACTGCGCGCCGAGGGCGTACGCATCACCGAACACACCGGCTGGAACACCTACAACCGCAACCACAAGGGTCCCTGGGGGCCGGTCCACGGAGTGATGCTCCACCACACCGCCGGCTCCAGCAGCGTCGGCTTCTGCCGCCGGGGCGTGCCGGACCTGCCGGGCCCCCTGTGCGTCGGCGTCGTCGCCAAGGACGGCACCGTGCACCTGGTCGGTTACGGCCGTACCAATCACGCCGGGAACGGCAGTAGCGCCGTACTGGCCGCCGTACGCGCGGAACGTGCGGTCCCCTCTCCGGGGCCTGACGCGGTCGACGGCAATGCCCGCTTCTACGGTTTCGAGATCGAGAATCTCGGCAACGGCCGCGATCCGTACCCGGCGGCCCAACTGGATGCCGTGGAACGCCTCTCCGCCGCTGTGTGCCGCGCGCACGGCTGGTCCGGGGCGAGCGTGATCGGCCACAAGGAGTGGACCCGGCGCAAGATCGACCCGTCGTTCTCCATGGACGGGATGCGCGGCCGCATCGGCAAGCGCCTCGGCGGCCGTCCGTCCGGTCCGTCGGCACCGCCCACGCCGGCGTACGCGCCGTTCCCGGGCGGTGCCTTCTTCGTGCCGGGCCACCGCGACCCCCTGTTCACCGCCGTCGGCGAGCGGCTGGTGGCCGAGGGGTGCGGCCGGTACTCCGTCGGCCCCGGGCCGGTGTGGGGCGCCGCGGACCGTGCGTCGTACGCGGCCTGGCAGCGCAAGCTCGGCTATCGCGGCGCCGGCGCCGACGGAACCCCGGGCCGTGCGAGCTGGGACCGGCTCCGGGTTCCCCGGACCTGAGGCCGACGGGGGCGGGTCCGGTGGGTGTGGTCCCGCCGGGTCCGAGGAGGACGGCCAAGAGAACAAGAGAAGGGGTGTCCGACCATGACCGAGACGACGCGACGGGCGCTCCGCACGTTCGCGCAGGCGGGCTGCGCGCTGCTCGCGGCGGCTCCGCTGCTGGCCGAGGAGCCGGCCGTACGGGACGTGCCCGTGCTGGCCGGCGCCGCGGCAATGGCGGCGGCGCTCAGCCGCGTGATGTCCGCGCCCGCGGTGCAGCGGTGGCTGCCGCCGTGGCTGCGGCGGACGGCGGCACCGCGAGCGCCGTCCGCACAAGGAGAGGAGGGCCGCGGATGATGCGGGAGTACGAGGAGAGAGGCGTGGTCGTGGAACTGGAGCGACTGCGGCGTTCGGTGGACGTCGGGTTCGCCACCACACGCGGTGATCTGGCGCTGCTGCTGCAACGTGCCGACCAGACCGACAAGGTGCTCGGCGAGCACGAGGAACGGCTCGACGCGCTGGAGCGCACGCGCTGGCCGCTGCCTTCACTGGCCGCGCTGACGTCGTGCGCGGCGCTCGCCGTGACGCTGTGGCAGGCGGCGGTGCGCTGATCCGGAAGGCCGAATACGACGATCGCGCGAGCGCGCAATTATCTTGTCCGCGTTCGCAATTTGGGGCGTGTGGTGCCTGTGAGGTGCCGCACGCCTCGACGTCCCTGCGTTACGCTGCCTTGCATCGAACGCACATTCGAGAAGGTGGCGATTCTGGAGCGCGGGCGCCTAAGTGGTGAAGGGGAGGCGTGATGGTCAGCAGTCCGGGAGAACGGCTTGCCGATGTGGTGGCCGCTGCCGTGGAGGTGGCGGCCGAAGCGGGGGAGGCGGGCACGTACACCGGGGAGGTGGCTCGCGCGTTGGCGGCGGTCGTGAACAAGGTCGCCGTGCGGGCGACCATCGACGCGGAGGTCCGCGGGTTCACGAGCGGCTGGCGCGAGGCGATGGACCTGGTGTCCGGCGACGACACCGGAACGGCCCGGATCCTGCGCCTCCCCGAACCACCCGCCGCCGCCCCGGAGTCGCCCGCGCCCTCCCCGGGCCGGGGTTCGGGCGACGGACCGGACGACAGTCAGGACGACGGCCGCTGAAGCGAGCCGACCGGAAACGGCCGGCCGGCGGCCGTGCCGGGTCCTGAAAGGCGTCCGCTGAACGGTCCCGGGGCAGGCCGGGAGCCGGGACGCCGCCCGAACCGTACGAGCGGGCTCAGCGAGGACGAGGCGGCCGCACCCCGAGGGGTGCGGCCGCCTCGCTTTCCGCGTTCGGGGCCGGGTGCGGTCAGGAACGCCGGCGCGTGGCGCGTTCCGCGGCGAAGACGTCCTCCAGACGGAACAGCTGGGCGCGGCCCTGCCGTCCGGCCGGCGCGAGGTGGCCCAGCTGGACCCACTTGCGGATGGTCGCAGGGGCCACGGCGACCTCCTGCGCGGCGAGCAAGCCGGTGATCAGGGGCTGCCGGGTGGAGGTGTTCACCGGTACGCACCTCCGCGCACCGAAGCCGGCGCCCGCTCGTCGAGCGCCGTGCCGATCTCCGCCAGGTCGCCGCCGTTCGCCGACAGCGCCGACCAGGCGTCCTCGTGCCACAGGTGCCGGAAGGCCAGGTCCGTACGGCAGTCGCAGTCCGTCCTGGAGCACCGGCACGCGGGGTTCACGCAGAGCACGGCCCGCCGGGCCGGAAAGGCGCGCAGCGAGACCGAGGCGCACCAAGGACAGCGCCCGCCGACCCGGACCATCGCCTCGGTGTCGCCGAGCGCGCGCCCGCAGCGCCGGGCCATCCGGCGCAGCTCGTCCCTGACATGGGCCGCCAGCACGGGCTCCGCGGCGATCCGGCCGAGCAGGGCGCGGATGCGGGTGAGCCGCTGGGGGACGGTGGCGCGGCGGGGCCGGCCGAGGCCGAGCTTGTCGTGCACCGCCTCGTCGAGTTCGGTCACCCCGTCGCTGATGTCGCGCAGCGCGTCGGAGACATGGAGCCGCAGCGGGGCTGCGGAGTGGCCGGGGGCGGTGAGGCCGTGGGTCCGCTCGACGGCGAGCGCGTCACGGCGCTCCTCGCGGATGCGGGCATCACGGGCGGCGAGTTCGGCGGCGGTGGGCTCGGGGCGGTCGCCGGACCGGCTCCGGGTGCCGGGGGACAGTTCGACGAGCAGCTCCGGGAGCTGACGGACCAGCAGGTCGAGCCAGAGAGCGGTGTCCTTGGCGGCGGGTGTCGGGGTGGTGGGTGCCATCAGCGTTCCCCTCGGTGCTTGGCGGTGTGCTGGGCGCGGGTGACCGGGCGGCCGTTGCGCCAGAGGCGTCCGGCGCTCACGCCGTCGAACCAGTTGTCGGCGGGGGCCACGGTCTCCTCGCAGCGGCGCAGGACAGGGCAGCGCGCACACGCGCGCAGGGCCGGTGCCGCGTCCCTCTCCCGGCGGGCGAAGACGATCTGCGGAGGCATCCCGGAGCACGCGGCGGCGGAGCGCCACCACGTCGACCGCGGGTCGCGCTCGTCGTCCGGCGGCGGGGTTGATGAGGTCATGGCGGCACGATGGCATGTTGCGAGCGAGCGCGCAACAAAAATGAAGTGGCCTGGGCCGAAATTGCCTTGGCTCGGTGAAAAACCCTCACAAAGAACGTGTTTGCGGGGGGATTAATTCTGTGCGCGCGAGAGCGCTAGGGTGGTGCTCTGCTTCGGAGGGAGGCACCCCCATGACCACCAGTGAGCTCGAGCAGTTCGCCAGCTGGGTCGAAAACCTGATCCGGCGGCGCGGCTACGACATCGACAGTCCCCGCGGCGGCGGAAAGTCCCGGCTTGCCGACGAGGCGGGCGTCCATCGCGCCGCCATCACCAGACTGCTCCAGCGCCAGAGCATGCCCGACCTGGAGACCACCCGGCGGCTCGCGCACGTCCTGCGCGTACCGGTCCGGGACATGCTCATCCGCTCCGGCAGGCTCACCGAAGCGGACCTGCCCCTCCCCGAGCGGCCCCGCGCCGCGCCCGTGGGCGCGGACGGCGGGGCTTCCCGGCTGACGCTGGAGGAGGCGGCGGCCGCGCTGGGCGTCCCCGACGACCAGCGCGAGATGTTCATCAGAGTGGCCGGGCAGTTCCTCCCCCCGGCAACTCAGCGGCATGACCGGCGGCATATCGGGGAGTAGCCCCGACCGGGCGCCGAGTAAGCTGCTGCGGCCTGTCTTCCTGTCTGCGCGCGCAGGCGGACCTACCTGTGGCGCCGCCGGGCGGCGACGGGACGTGAAAGAGAGTGACGCATGGTCGAGGGCGATGGATGCTCCCGGCCGAACGGCGGTTCCGCCGGCCCGCCCTCCCTCCCTCCCGGTCGGGACGACCGCGATCCGCGGCCTCTTCCTCCGTCGCGAAACCTGCCCGGACTGCTCGCCTCGCTCGGTCAGTACCTGGAGGACCACGCTCCCGAGGGCCTGGTCGTCCTGCTGCGCGCCGAGATCGAACGCCGTGAGCTCGACGCGTACGCGAGCGGCTGGCGCGACGCGGCCGCCGAGTACGAACCGGCACTGCGGCAGGCCGCCCAGGCGCGCCGCCTCTCGCTGGTCTCCCGTACCCCGGGCCAGGCCGCGGTGATCCCGTTCCAGCCCGACCGCCGGTCCCACGACGCCGAGGCGGCCGACCGCTTACCCGAGGAGCGGGCGGACCCCGCCCCGACGCCGGGCGACGCGAGTGGGCAGCCTTCCGGCCCTCCGCCCGCGACCGACGGTCGCGGGGCCGGCACCCCCACGGAGCCGGAGCGTCACACCCGCGCGACCTTCGTGCCCAAGAGCCGCAGCTCCAAGGTTCCGACGATACCGAGGCTGCGCCATCCCCGGCCCTCCCGCGAGGGCCGCGAAGAGGGTGAGGACGCGTGACCCGAGCGGCGCCCGCAGGGGTGTACGCCTGACCTGGTCCGTCGCCGCGTGCCCGGCCCGTCCCGCGCGTGGGCATTTGTTTTGACCGGAGTCCATGAGGTAGGTACGCTCAGACCTTGTGCCTGGGGTGTGCCTGGGCTCGTGTGCGTGTCCTCAACCGCACCGCGAGTCCGTGAACGGCCATCGCAATCTGTGACTTCTCCGCTTCGGCGGGGGCTTCCAGTGTTCGACACACCCGACCGCGTGGGTCGGGAGTGTTCCAGGTTAGTTTCACAGTGATCGGCACACAGAAACCGGAGAAGTAGTGCCTACGATCCAGCAGCTGGTCCGCAAGGGCCGGCAGGACAAGGTCGAGAAGAACAAGACGCCCGCACTTGAGGGTTCCCCTCAGCGTCGTGGCGTCTGCACGCGTGTGTTCACGACCACCCCGAAGAAGCCGAACTCGGCCCTGCGTAAGGTCGCGCGTGTGCGTCTGACCAGCGGGATCGAAGTCACTGCTTACATCCCGGGTGAGGGCCACAACCTGCAGGAGCACTCGATCGTGCTCGTGCGTGGCGGTCGTGTGAAGGACCTGCCGGGTGTTCGCTACAAGATCATCCGCGGTTCCCTCGACACGCAGGGCGTCAAGAACCGTAAGCAGGCTCGCAGCCGCTACGGCGCCAAGAAGGAGAAGTAAGAATGCCTCGTAAGGGCCCCGCCCCGAAGCGCCCGGTCATCATCGACCCGGTCTACAGCTCTCCTCTTGTCACGTCGCTGATCAACAAGATCCTGCTCGACGGCAAGCGCTCCACCGCCGAGCGGATCGTCTACGGCGCCATGGAAGGCCTCCGCGAGAAGACCGGCGCTGACCCGGTCATCACGCTGAAGCGCGCTCTCGAGAACGTCAAGCCGTCTCTCGAGGTCAAGTCCCGCCGTGTCGGTGGCGCCACGTACCAGGTGCCGATCGAGGTCAAGCCCGGTCGTGCGGCCACGCTCGCGCTGCGCTGGGTCGTGGGTTACTCCCGCGCCCGCCGCGAGAAGACCATGACCGAGCGCCTCATGAACGAGCTGCTCGACGCCTCCAACGGTCTTGGCGCTGCCGTCAAGAAGCGCGAGGACACCCACAAGATGGCCGAGTCCAACAAGGCCTTCGCGCACTACCGCTGGTAGTCGCTACCCACATCGAGACCGAGAGAAGATTGAGCCTTATGGCCACCACTTCGCTTGACCTGGCCAAGGTCCGCAACATCGGGATCATGGCCCACATCGACGCGGGCAAGACGACCACCACCGAGCGGATCCTCTTCTACACCGGTGTGTCTTACAAGATCGGTGAAGTCCACGATGGCGCAGCCACCATGGACTGGATGGAGCAGGAGCAGGAGCGCGGCATCACGATCACGTCTGCCGCGACGACCTGCCACTGGCCGCTCAATGATGTCGATCACACGATCAACATCATCGACACCCCGGGTCACGTCGACTTCACCGTCGAGGTGGAGCGTTCGCTCCGCGTCCTCGACGGCGCTGTCACCGTGTTCGACGGTGTGGCGGGCGTCGAGCCGCAGTCCGAGACCGTCTGGCGTCAGGCGGACCGCTACGGCGTGCCGCGTATCTGCTTCGTCAACAAGCTCGACCGCACCGGCGCCGAGTTCCACCGTTGCGTCGACATGATCGTCGACCGCCTCGGTGCGGTGCCGCTGGTCATGCAGCTCCCGATCGGTGCTGAGGCAGACTTCAAGGGCGTCGTCGACCTCGTGACGATGAAGGCCTTTGTCTGGTCCGCCGAGGCCGCCAAGGGCGAGATGTACGACATCGTCGACATCCCGGACACCCACACCGAGGCTGCCGACGAGTGGCGCGGCAAGCTGCTCGAGGCTGTCGCCGAGCACGACGACCAGATGATGGAGCTGTACCTCGAGGGCCAGGAGCCTTCGGTGGAGCAGCTGTACGCCGCCATCCGTCGCATCACGCTCGCCTCCAAGGGCAGCGCCGACTCCGTCACCGTCACCCCGGTGTTCTGTGGCACCGCGTTCAAGAACAAGGGCGTCCAGCCCCTGCTCGACGCGGTCGTGCGCTACCTGCCTTCCCCCCTGGACGTCGAGGCCATCGAGGGCCACGACGTCAAGGATCCGGAGAAGGTCGTCCAGCGCAAGCCTTCCGACGACGAGCCGTTCTCCGGTCTTGCATTCAAGATCATGAGCGACCCGCACCTCGGCAAGCTCACCTTCGTCCGGGTGTACTCGGGCCGCCTCGAGGCCGGCAGCTCCGTGCTGAACTCGGTCAAGGGCAAGAAGGAGCGCATCGGCAAGATCTACCGCATGCACGCGAACAAGCGTGAGGAGATCGCGTCGGTGGGCGCCGGCGACATCATCGCCGTCATGGGCCTGAAGCAGACCACCACCGGTGAGACGCTCTGCGACGAGAAGAACCCGGTGATCCTGGAGTCCATGGACTTCCCGGCGCCGGTCATCGAGGTCGCGATCGAGCCCAAGTCCAAGGGTGACCAGGAGAAGCTGGGTGTAGCCATCCAGCGTCTCTCGGAGGAGGACCCCTCCTTCCAGGTTCACACCAACGAGGAGACCGGCCAGACCGTCATCGGCGGTATGGGCGAGCTTCACCTCGAGGTTCTTGTCGACCGCATGAAGCGCGAGTTCCGCGTCGAGGCGAACGTCGGCAAGCCCCAGGTCGCTTACCGCGAGACGATCCGCAAGGCCGTCGAGCGCATCGACTACACGCACAAGAAGCAGACTGGTGGTACCGGCCAGTTCGCGAAGGTGCAGATCGCCCTCGAGCCCATCGAGGGTGGCGACGCCTCGTACGAGTTCGTCAACAAGGTCACCGGTGGCCGCATCCCCCGGGAGTACATCCCGTCGGTGGACGCGGGTGCGCAGGAAGCCATGCAGTTCGGCATCCTGGCCGGCTACGAGATGGTGGGCGTCCGCGTCACCCTGATCGACGGTGGTTACCACGAGGTCGACTCCTCCGAGCTCGCCTTCAAGATCGCCGGTTCGCAGGCGTTCAAGGAGGGTGCCCGCAAGGCCTCTCCCGTTCTCCTCGAGCCGATGATGGCCGTCGAGGTCACCACGCCCGAGGACTACATGGGCGATGTCATCGGCGACCTCAACTCCCGCCGTGGCCAGATCCAGGCCATGGAGGAGCGCAGCGGCGCTCGCGTCGTGAAGGGCCTCGTGCCTCTCTCGGAGATGTTCGGCTACGTCGGAGACCTCCGCAGCAAGACCTCGGGTCGCGCAAGCTACTCGATGCAGTTCGACTCCTACGCCGAGGTTCCGCGGAACGTCGCCGAGGAGATCATCGCGAAGGCCAAGGGCGAGTAGCTCCCCCGAGTTGACGCTTTAGGCTTGACCCGACCGCCGGGGGTTTCCCCGCGACCCCGTGTGGGAGACCCCGGCGGTTGGCATCCCAGCAAAGATCACCTGGCGCCGATGAAGCAAGGCGTACAGAACCACTCCAGGAGGACCCAGTGGCGAAGGCGAAGTTCGAGCGGACTAAGCCGCACGTCAACATCGGCACCATCGGTCACATTGACCACGGTAAGACGACCCTCACGGCCGCCATTACCAAGGTGCTGCACGACGCGTACCCGGACCTGAACGAGGCCTCGGCCTTCGACCAGATCGACAAGGCTCCTGAGGAGCGCCAGCGCGGTATCACGATCTCGATCGCGCACGTCGAGTACCAGACGGAGTCGCGTCACTACGCGCACGTCGACTGCCCCGGTCACGCCGACTACATCAAGAACATGATCACGGGTGCGGCGCAGATGGACGGCGCCATCCTCGTGGTCGCCGCCACCGACGGCCCGATGCCGCAGACCAAGGAGCACGTGCTCCTGGCCCGCCAGGTAGGCGTGCCGTACATCGTTGTCGCCCTGAACAAGGCCGACATGGTGGACGACGAAGAGATCATGGAGCTCGTCGAGCTCGAGGTCCGTGAGCTCCTCTCCGAGTACGAGTTCCCGGGCGACGACCTTCCGGTCGTGCGTGTCTCGGCGCTCAAGGCGCTCGAGGGCGACAAGGAGTGGGGCCAGTCGGTCCTGAACCTGATGGCCGCCGTCGACGAGTCGATCCCGCAGCCCGAGCGCGACGTCGACAAGCCGTTCCTGATGCCGATCGAGGACGTCTTCACGATCACCGGTCGTGGCACGGTCGTCACCGGTCGTATCGAGCGCGGTATCCTCAAGGTCAACGAGACCGTTGACATCGTGGGTATCAAGGAAGAGAAGACCACCACCACGGTCACGGGCATCGAGATGTTCCGCAAGCTGCTCGACGAGGGCCAGGCGGGCGAGAACGTCGGTCTGCTCCTCCGCGGCATCAAGCGCGAGGACGTCGAGCGCGGCCAGGTCATCATCAAGCCCGGTTCGGTCACGCCGCACACCGAGTTCGAGGCCCAGGCCTACATCCTGTCGAAGGACGAGGGTGGCCGTCACACCCCCTTCTTCAACAACTACCGCCCGCAGTTCTACTTCCGTACCACGGACGTGACCGGCGTCGTCACCCTCCCCGAGGGCACCGAGATGGTCATGCCGGGCGACAACACCGTCATGTCGGTCGCGCTGATCCAGCCGGTCGCCATGGAGGAGGGCCTCAAGTTCGCCATCCGTGAGGGTGGCCGGACCGTGGGCGCCGGCCAGGTCACCAAGATCACGAAGTAATTTCGTGGCTTGACCTGGTAGCTCCACCAGAGCACCAAGAAGGGCCCCGGCCCGCCGTTCGCGGCGGCGTCGGGGCCCTTTTCTGCTTTTGCTTTTGCCGGCCCCCCCTTGCCCGCGGGGGGTCCTCCTAGGGCCGCCAGAGCCAGGGCGTGGCATCCGGGCCCAGGCCGACCACGACCGGGCCCTGCGGGCCGACGTGCAGTGCCGGGCCCTCCAGGGAGGCCGGGGCGCCGTCCTTACGGCGTACCAGGCGGCCGCCCGCGAGCAACTGGACCTGCCCCTCGGGGCCGCGGCCCAGCAGGACGGGCCCCGTCGGAGCGGACGCCGCGCCCACCGTCCCGTACCCGTTGAACCGCAGCCGCCCCCGGCTGCTGCCGCCCACCCGTGCCGTCGTCAGACGGGCCGTCGCGGGGCGCCGGTACACCACGTCTATGCCGCCGTCCGGCGCCGCGAGGGCGGTGGGGGAGCTTCCCGGCGTGGGCAGCCCGGTGCCGGGGCGCGCGCCCACCGGCCGGCCCGGCGCGTCCTGCGTCCAGTGGTGCACGGTCTCGCGCCCCGCTGCGAAGACGTGGACGCGGCCGGCGTGGTCCACCACCGCCGCGAGGCCGTCCTGGATCTCGCCGCCGCCGAGGTCGCGCCAGGCGTCCCAGCCGCCGGCCGTGCCGCGGACGCGCGTGCTGATGCCCTTGTCCGCGTTCCGTACGAAGAGATGGACCCGGCCGTCGGGCGCGGCCACCGCGACGGGCGAGCCGATGCGGCGGCCCCGGTCATGACGCTTCTCCGGGTTGCCGAGGCCGGTCCAGGCGCCGAACCCGCCGCCGGGCGCGCGCTGCTCGAGTACCACGATCTCGCGCGTGTTGGCCGCGCCGTGGCCCGTGAGCGCGGAGAAGCGCAGGCCGAAGAGGAGCTGCCGGCCGTCTTCGAGCGCGGCCGCGCCGAGCGCCGGAGCCAGTGGTCCGCCGCCCAGGTCGTCCGGCGCGCCCCACGCGCCGCTGCCGCGCGCCGTCTCGCGCCAGCGCGCGACCCGCAGGCCCAGCACGCCGTACGCCGTGAGGCGCCCGTCGGGGCCGGTGGTGACGACGGGCCGGGCGCCGGGGTAGCGGTAGTGGGTGGAGCGGACCCAGCCCTTGCGGTTGGTGAGCGGACGGTCGCCGCCGACGTTGTAGTCGCCGCAGCCCGCCGCGTTCCCGCACGCCCAGTCGGGCCCGCCGCCGTACGGCACGAGGTGCGCGGCCTTCTCCCTGACCACGGGTCCGGGGAGGTTCTTCGGCCAGTGGCGGTTGTAGTAGCCGCGGTAGGCGGTGGTGACGAATCCCGGCACGGCACCGCCGCCCTCCGTCGCCTCGGCGACCCACCGGATCATCGCGGCCCAGGTGAAGGAGGCGACCGCGGTGTGGTCCGCGTGGTCGGAGTAGCCGGGCTGTTCGCTGTCGTGGCGCCGGGTGGCCTCGTCGCTGTGCTGGATGTCGGGGTCGGGGTCGAGGGTCTGCACGACCGTGGGGCGGTACCGGTCCATCAGCCCCGCGAGTACGTCGACGAGTCCCTCGTAGTCGTACGAGCCGGCCTTCTGCAGGGGCGAGCCGTCGGCCACGACGGTGCGCAGCGACAGGCCGCGCGCCTCCCACAGGCTGGGCAGTCCCAGCCGTTTCCACGAGGTGTGCATGGCCAGGTTGAGGAAGATCAGCTCGACCCGGCGGTCACCGTTCGCGAGGGTGTTCAGCTCGGCTCTGCGGCCCCCGCGCAGGGTGGTCACGGACTTCTGCCACCGGGTGAACCGGGGGAGGCCCAGGAGGACGGCGTATGCCTGGCGCAGCCCCTGGTGGCGGGCGGAGGAGTACGCCCCCCTGTCGGCCGGCCCGGGGGCGGCGCCGGGTATCCGGTTGACGCCGTTGGCCTCTCCCGCGGTGACGTACACGCAGACCAGCGGGGTGCCGGAGTCCAGCGTCTGCCGGGTGTCCGGGTTCATGAAGTACAGGTCGTCGTCGGGGTGCGCCAGGATCTGCATCAGCAGCGCGTGACGGGGGCCTGCTATCTGCTTGCCGGGGACCGGGTCGGCGACGGGGCCCGTCCGGCGCGGGGCGGGGACGGAGCAGGCGGTGAGGGCGATGCCGCCGGTGAGGGCGGCGGCGGAGGCGACGACGGCGCGCCTGCCGGGGCCGGATGCGGTGACGTCCTGAGAGCGGGCAGGGGAGAGCCCCCGTTCGGTCGTGCTGGTCACGCGTGCTGCTCCGTCCGCTTCCCCCGCAGCGGGCGGTCCTTCGCGCTGCGTTCTGTGAAGGTGGACGGAGTTTCGGTACGCGGGGTTGCCTCCGCGCGGCCGCGTGTGCGCAGACGCGTGCGATGCCCGGACACCGCGGCGAAGCCGGAACGACCTGCGCCGACACCTCGAACGCCTTCTGGAAAAAGGGCAGTTGAGGCACACCGAAGCCGGCGGACTCCGCCGGAGGGGGAGCCCGGGCGGCTGCGAGGCGCGGGCGAAGGCGCCCGTGCGGTCGCGGCGCGCCCGGGGAAGCCGGGTTTGACGTTCGTCACGCACGGGGTAATCTCTTGCGCCCGATTGGCGCGGGCTGTGCCCCGTATGGCAGACTGTCGGGGTTGCTCGGTTGAGTGCCGATGCTGCGCGCCTCCCGTCGGGAGGACCGGAAGCGAGTCCCACAGTACTCGTCGTCCCAACTGCCCTCCGGGCAGCGCTGGGGCGGACGTACGGGAATCTTTCGGGAAGCGTTGGCGGGGCTGATACCAGGCACCCGGTGGGTGTTCTTCCCCCGGCTTGCGGTCGCGGACCGCATCCCCTACTGCAGGGAAAACCTTCGGGATTTCTTACTGGCGAGGATGCGACACGCCCGACCGCGTGGGTCGGAGAAGAGCGGTGCTGGCAGAGACAGCCCCCGGGTCCCAGAGCGTGACGAGAGAACAGGACTACTAGGTAGCCATGGCGGGACAGAAGATCCGCATCCGGCTCAAGGCCTACGACCACGAGGTCATCGACTCTTCGGCGAAGAAGATCGTCGAGACGGTGACTCGCACTGGTGCGTCGGTCGCGGGCCCGGTGCCGCTGCCCACAGAGAAGAACGTGTACTGCGTCATCAAGTCGCCGCACAAGTACAAGGATTCTCGCGAGCACTTCGAGATGCGCACCCACAAGCGCCTCATCGACATCCTCGACCCGACGCCCAAGACCGTTGACTCGCTGATGCGCCTGGACCTTCCGGCCGGCGTTGACATCGAGATCAAGCTCTGAGAGGCGCGGGAAAGATGGCTAAGCAGATTAAGGGCATCCTGGGCGAGAAGCTCGGCATGACCCAGGTCTGGGACGAGAACAACCGGGTCGTCCCGGTGACCGTCGTCAAGGCCGGGCCTAATGTCGTGACCCAGGTCCGCACGAATGACTCCGACGGCTACGAGTCGGTCCAGATCGCCTTCGGCGAGATCGACCCTCGCAAGGTGAACAAGCCCCTCAAGGGCCACTTCGCCAAGGCCGACGTGACCCCGCGCCGCCACCTGGTGGAGCTCCGTACCTCCGACGCCAGCGAGTACACGCTCGGCCAGGAGATCACTGCCGAGGTGTTCGAGTCCGGCGTCAAGGTTGACGTCACGGGCAAGAGCAAGGGCAAGGGCTTCGCCGGTGTCATGAAGCGTCACAACTTCGCCGGTGGCAAGGCTTCGCACGGTGCCCACCGCGTGCACCGCAAGCCCGGTTCCATCGGTGGCTGTGCTACTCCCGGCCGTGTCTTCAAGGGCATGCGCATGGCGGGTCGTATGGGCAACGAGCGGGTCACCACCCAGAACCTGACCGTCCACGCCGTTGACGCCGAGAAGGGTCTGCTGCTCATCAAGGGCGCCGTCCCCGGCCCCAACGGTGGCCTCGTCCTGGTCCGCACCGCGGCCAAGGGGGTTTGAGGAACCGATGAGCACCATTGACATCCTTTCGCCGGCAGGCGACAAGACCGGGACGGTCGAGCTCCCCGCGGAGATCTTCGACGCCAAGGTCAGCATTCCGCTGATCCACCAGGTCGTCGTCGCTCAGCTGGCCGCTGCCCGTCAGGGCACGCACAAGACCAAGAGCCGTGGCGAAGTCCGTGGTGGCGGCAGGAAGCCGTACCGCCAGAAGGGCACCGGCCGCGCCCGTCAGGGTTCGACCCGCGCCCCGCAGTTCGCCGGCGGTGGCGTCGTCCACGGCCCGCAGCCGCGTGACTACTCGCAGCGCACGCCCAAGAAGATGAAGGCCGCCGCTCTGCGTGGCGCCCTCACCGACCGGGCCCGCAACGCTCGCATCCACGTCGTCTCCGGCGTGGTCGAGGGTGCGGTTTCCACGAAGGCCGCGAAGTCCCTGCTGGGCAAGGTCAGCGAGCGCAAGCACGTGCTCCTGGTCGCCGAGCGTTCGGACGAGGCCGCGTGGCTGTCCGCCCGCAACCTGCCCCAGGTGCACCTCCTGGAGCCGGGCCAGCTGAACACGTACGACGTGCTCGTCTCCGACGACGTGGTCTTCACCCAGGCCGCCTTCGAGTCTTTCGTGTCTGGCCCCACCAAGGCCGATGAGACCGAAGGGAGCGACGTCTGATGGCTGAGACGAACGTAACCAGCAAGACCTTCACGGACCCGCGCGACGTCCTCGTCAAGCCGGTTGTTTCCGAGAAGAGCTACGCGCTGCTCGACGAGAACAAGTACACGTTCATCGTCGCGCCCGGCTCCAACAAGACCCAGATCAAGCAGGCCGTCCAGGCGGTCTTCGGGGTCAAGGTCACCGGGGTCAACACGATCAACCGGCAGGGCAAGCGCAAGCGGACCAAGACCGGCTTCGGCAAGCGCGCTGACACCAAGCGCGCCATCGTGACCCTCGCCGAGGGCGACCGTATCGACATCTTCGGCGGCCCGACCTCCTGACGGAGGTCGAGTCGTCCGGAATCGGACGAGGACTGAGAAATGGGAATCCGCAAGTACAAGCCGACTACGCCGGGCCGCCGTGGCTCCTCCGTAGCCGACTTTGTCGAGATCACGCGGTCCACGCCGGAGAAGTCGCTGGTCCGCCCCCTGCACAGCAAGGGCGGCCGTAACAACGCCGGTCGGATCACCGTTCGCCACCAGGGTGGCGGACACAAGCGCGCCTACCGCGTGATCGACTTCCGTCGTCACGACAAGGACGGCGTGCCGGCGAAGGTCGCGCACATCGAGTACGACCCGAACCGCACCGCGCGCATCGCGCTCCTGCACTACGCAGACGGCGAGAAGCGCTACATCATCGCGCCGCGTGGCCTCACGCAGGGTGACCGGATTGAGAACGGCCCTGGCGCCGACATCAAGCCCGGCAACAACCTGGCGCTGCGCAACATCCCGGTCGGTACGACCATCCACGCCATCGAGCTGCGGCCCGGCGGCGGTGCGAAGTTCGCCCGTTCCGCGGGTGCCTCCGTGCAGCTGCTGGCGAAGGAGGGCACGATGGCCCACCTTCGTATGCCTTCCGGTGAGATCCGCCTGGTCGACGCCCGCTGCCGCGCCACGATCGGCGAGGTCGGCAACGCCGAGCAGTCGAACATCAACTGGGGCAAGGCCGGCCGCATGCGCTGGAAGGGCGTCCGCCCGACCGTTCGTGGTGTCGCGATGAACCCCGTCGACCACCCGCACGGTGGCGGTGAGGGCAAGACCTCCGGTGGTCGCCACCCGGTCAGCCCGTGGGGTCAGAAGGAAGGTCGTACTCGCTCGCCGAAGAAGGCATCGAGCAAGTACATCGTCCGCCGCCGCAAGTCGAACAAGAAGCGCTAGGAGCGGGTTTAGATGCCGCGTAGTCTCAAGAAGGGGCCCTTCGTCGACGGACACCTCATCAAGAAGGTGGACGTACAGAACGAGGCAGGCACCAAGAACGTCATCAAGACCTGGTCCCGGCGCTCGATGATCACCCCGGCCATGCTGGGTCACACCATCGCGGTGCACAACGGCAAGATTCACGTCCCGGTGTTCGTCACCGAGTCGATGGTCGGCCACAAGCTCGGCGAGTTTGCGCCGACCCGCACCTTCCGCGGCCACGTCAAGGACGACCGCAAGTCGAAGCGCCGCTAAGGCGGGGTGCGATGACTATGAACGACACCGAAGGGACAACCATGGAAGCCAGGGCCCAGGCGCGGTACATCCGCGTCACGCCCATGAAGGCCCGCCGCGTGGTGGACCTTATCCGTGGCATGGATGCCACGGAGGCCCAGGCGGTCCTGCGTTTCGCCCCGCAGGCCGCCAGCGTGCCGGTAGGCAAGGTGCTTGACAGCGCCATTGCCAACGCCGCGCACAACTACGACCACACGGACGCCTCCTCGCTGGTCATCAGCGAGGCGTACGTCGACGAGGGCCCGACCCTGAAGCGGTTCCGTCCGCGCGCTCAGGGCCGTGCCTACCGGATCCGCAAGCGGACCAGCCACATCACCGTGGTCGTCAGCAGCAAGGAAGGTTCCCGGTAATGGGCCAGAAGGTAAACCCGCACGGGTTCCGGCTCGGCATCACCACGGACTTCAAGTCCCGTTGGTACGCCGACAAGCTGTACAAGGACTACGTCAAGGAAGACGTCGCCATCCGCAGGATGATGACGTCCGGCATGGAGCGCGCCGGCATCTCGAAGGTGGAGATCGAGCGCACCCGTGACCGCGTGCGTGTGGACATCCACACCGCTCGTCCGGGCATCGTCATCGGCCGCCGTGGCGCCGAGGCCGACCGCATCCGCGGTGACCTCGAGAAGCTCACGGGCAAGCAGGTCCAGCTGAACATCCTCGAGGTCAAGAACCCCGAGATGGACGCTCAGCTGGTTGCCCAGGCCGTTGCCGAGCAGCTCTCCTCCCGCGTCTCCTTCCGTCGCGCCATGCGTAAGAGCATGCAGGGCACGATGAAGGCCGGCGCCAAGGGCATCAAGATCCAGTGTGGTGGCCGTCTCGGCGGCGCCGAGATGTCCCGGTCCGAGTTCTACCGCGAGGGTCGTGTGCCGCTGCACACGCTGCGCGCGAACGTGGACTACGGCTTCTTCGAGGCCAAGACCACCTTCGGCCGTATCGGCGTGAAGGTCTGGATCTACAAGGGCGACGTCAAGAACATCGCCGAGGTCCGTGCCGAGAACGCCGCGGCCCGTGCGGGTAACCGCCCGGCCCGTGGTGGCGGCGCGGCCGACCGTCCGGCCGGTGGCCGTGGTGGTCGTGGTGGCGAGCGTGGCGGCCGCGGCCGCAAGCCGCAGCAGGGCGCACCGGCAGCAGAGGCCCCCAAGGCCGACGCTCCCGCCGCCGCTGCTCCGGCTGAGAGCACCGGAACGGAGGCCTGACCGAAATGCTGATCCCTCGTAGGGTCAAGCACCGCAAGCAGCACCACCCCAAGCGCCGCGGTATGGCGAAGGGTGGCACTGAGGTCGCATTCGGCGAGTACGGCATCCAGGCGCTGACCCCGGCCTACGTGACGAACCGCCAGATCGAGGCTGCTCGTATCGCGATGACCCGCCACATCAAGCGTGGCGGCAAGGTCTGGATCAACATCTACCCGGACCGTCCGCTGACGAAGAAGCCCGCCGAGACCCGCATGGGTTCCGGTAAGGGTTCTCCCGAGTGGTGGATCGCGAACGTGCACCCGGGCCGGGTCATGTTCGAGCTGTCCTACCCGAACGAGAAGATTGCTCGTGAGGCGCTCACCCGCGCTGCTCACAAGCTTCCGATGAAGTGCCGGATTGTTCGGCGCGAGGCAGGTGAGTCGTGATGGCGGCCGGTACCAAGGCGACCGAGCTGCGCGAGCTCAACGACGAGGACCTCGTCGCGAAGCTCCGTGAGGCCAAGGAAGAACTGTTCAACCTCCGCTTCCAGGCGGCGACCGGACAGCTCGAGAACCACGGCCGGCTCAAGTCCGTCCGTAAGGACATCGCCCGGATCTACACCCTGATGCGCGAGCGCGAGCTGGGCATCGAGACGGTGGAGAGCGCCTGATGAGCGAGAAGAATGTGACTGAGACGACTGAGCAGCGCGGATTCCGCAAGACCCGTGAGGGTCTCGTCGTCAGCGACAAGATGGACAAGACTGTCGTCGTCGCTGTCGAGGATCGCGTCAAGCACGCCCTGTACGGCAAGGTCATCCGCCGTACGAACAAGCTCAAGGCTCACGACGAGTCCAACGCCGCAGGCGTCGGCGACCGCGTCCTCATCATGGAGACGCGTCCGCTGTCGGCGAGCAAGCGCTGGCGCATCGTCGAGATCCTCGAGAAGGCCAAGTAATTCCTGAAGGCTCAAGCCTTCAGGTCAGTTCCGCCAGGCTCGGCAGGGGCTTCAGCGATGAAGCCCCTGCCGGGAACCGGCAGACGATCAGGAGATAGACGTGATCCAGCAGGAGTCGCGACTGCGTGTCGCCGACAACACGGGTGCGAAGGAAATTCTCACCATCCGTGTTCTCGGTGGCTCGGGTCGCCGCTACGCGGGCATCGGTGACGTCATCGTCGCCACCGTCAAGGACGCGATCCCCGGCGGCAACGTGAAGAAGGGTGACGTCGTCAAGGCTGTCATCGTTCGCACCGTCAAGGAGCGCCGCCGCCAGGACGGCTCGTACATCCGCTTCGACGAGAACGCCGCTGTCATTCTCAAGAACGACGGCGACCCTCGTGGCACCCGTATCTTCGGCCCGGTGGGCCGTGAGCTGCGCGAGAAGAAGTTCATGAAGATCATCTCGCTCGCGCCGGAGGTGCTGTAAGCATGAAGATCAAGAAGGGCGACCTGGTTCAGGTCATCACCGGTAAGGACAAGGGCAAGCAGGGCAAGGTCATCGTGGCCTTCCCCCGCGAGAACCGCGTCCTCGTCGAGGGTGTCAACCGGGTCAAGAAGCACACCAAGGCCGGCCAGACCGCTCGCGGTTCGCAGACCGGTGGCATTGTGACGACCGAGGCTCCGGTCCACGTCAGCAACGTGCAGCTGGTTGTTGAGAAGGACGGCAAGAAGGTCGTTACCCGCGTCGGCTACCGCTTTGACGACGAGGGCAACAAGATCCGCGTTGCCAAGCGGACTGGTGAGGACATCTGATGACTACCACCACCGCACCGCGCCTCAAGCTGCGCTACCGCGAGGAGATCGCGGGCAAGCTGCGTGAAGAGTTCTCGTACGAGAACGTCATGCAGATCCCCGGTCTCGTCAAGATCGTGGTCAACATGGGTGTGGGCGACGCCGCCCGCGACTCCAAGCTGATCGACGGCGCCATCCGCGACCTCACCACGATCACGGGTCAGAAGCCGGCCGTCACCAAGGCCCGGAAGTCCATCGCGCAGTTCAAGCTGCGCGAGGGTCAGCCGATCGGCTGCCACGTCACCCTCCGCGGTGACCGCATGTGGGAGTTCCTGGACCGTACGCTGTCGCTCGCGCTGCCGCGTATCCGTGACTTCCGTGGTCTGTCGCCGAAGCAGTTCGACGGCCGTGGCAACTACACGTTCGGTCTCACGGAGCAGGTCATGTTCCACGAGATCGACCAGGACAAGATCGACCGGGTCCGGGGCATGGACATCACCGTGGTCACCACGGCGACCAACGACGACGAGGGTCGTGCCCTCCTTCGTCACCTCGGCTTCCCGTTCAAGGAGAACTGACCGTGGCGAAGAAGGCTCTGATCGCTAAGGCCGCCCGCAAGCCGAAGTTCGGTGTGCGCGCGTACACCCGCTGCCAGCGCTGCGGCCGGCCGCACTCCGTCTACCGCAAGTTCGGCCTGTGCCGCGTGTGCCTTCGTGAGATGGCTCACCGTGGCGAGCTGCCGGGCGTGACCAAGAGCTCCTGGTAGTCCTGTACTGCCCTTTGGGCGTACGGATTACCCGAAGCTCTCGGTAAGTATCTGGTCGGCAGGAGCCCACCCCCGCATGCCGTAGGCTTGAAGGGTTGGGCGCCTGCCGCCCTGACCGACTTACTACGCCGTAGGTCCCCGCACCGCACCCGTCCCGCCACTGAGTGGGGAGAGGGATGGCGCATACAGGAAACCCCGGCGAGAGAGGCCGAAGGCCAATTCATGACCATGACTGATCCGATCGCGGACATGCTGACTCGTCTGCGTAACGCGAACTCGGCGTACCACGACACCGTGGCTATGCCGCACAGCAAGATCAAGTCGCACATCGCGGAGATCCTCCAGCAGGAGGGCTTCATCACCGGCTGGAAGGTCGAGGACGCCGAAGTCGGCAAGTCCCTCGTCCTCGAGCTGAAGTTCGGCCCGAACCGTGAGCGCTCCATCGCGGGCATCAAGCGGATCTCGAAGCCGGGTCTGCGCGTTTACGCGAAGTCCACCAACCTGCCGAAGGTCCTCGGCGGCCTGGGCGTGGCGATCATCTCCACGTCCCACGGTCTCCTGACCGGCCAGCAGGCAGGCAAGAAGGGCGTAGGTGGGGAAGTCCTCGCCTACGTCTGGTAGTCGGGAACGGAGGAAAAGCTAATGTCGCGAATCGGCAAGCTCCCCATCCAGGTTCCCGCCGGTGTGGACGTCACCATCGATGGCCGCACGGTCGCGGTGAAGGGCCCCAAGGGTTCCCTCTCGCACACCGTCGCTGCGCCGATCGAGGTCACCAAGGGCGAGGACGGCACCCTCTCGGTGCTGCGCCCCAACGACGAGCGTCAGAACAAGGCCCTCCACGGCCTGTCCCGCACGCTGGTGGCGAACATGATCACCGGCGTGACCACGGGTTACAGCAAGGCGCTCGAGATCAGCGGTGTCGGTTACCGCGTCCAGGCGAAGGGCTCCAACCTGGAGTTCGCCCTGGGCTACAGCCACCCGATCGTCGTCGAGGCCCCCGAGGGCATCACCTTCAAGGTCGAGTCGCCCACGAAGCTCAGCGTCGAGGGCATCGACAAGCAGAAGGTCGGCGAGGTCGCCGCGAACATCCGCAAGCTGCGGAAGCCCGACCCGTACAAGGCCAAGGGCGTCAAGTACGCCGGCGAGGTTATCCGCCGCAAGGTTGGAAAGGCGGGTAAGTAAGCCATGGCATACGGTGTGAAGATCGCCAAGGGTGACGCGTACAAGCGCGCTGCCATCAAGCGCCGCCACATCCGGGTCCGCAAGCACGTCTCCGGTACGCCGGAGCGTCCGCGCCTGGTCGTGACGCGTTCCAACCGCAACATCGTTGCGCAGGTCATCGACGACATCGCGGGCCACACGCTCGCGTCGGCGTCGACCCTGGACACCTCGATCCGTGGTGGCGAGGGCGACAAGAGCGCCCAGGCCCAGCAGGTGGGTGCGCTCGTCGCCGAGCGCGCCAAGGCTGCCGGCGTCGAGGCCGTCGTGTTCGACCGTGGTGGCAACAGGTACGCCGGGCGCATTGCCGCTCTGGCTGACGCCGCCCGCGAAGCCGGGCTGAAGTTCTAAGCCCCGGTTCCGGGACTAACGGACGTAACAGAGAGAGGTAAATCCAATGGCTGGACCCCAGCGCCGCGGAAGCGGTGCCGGTGGCGGCGAGCGGCGGGACCGGAAGGGTCGCGACGGTGGCGCTGCCGCCGAGAAGACCGCTTATGTTGAGCGCGTTGTCGCGATCAACCGTGTCGCCAAGGTTGTCAAGGGTGGTCGCCGCTTCAGCTTCACCGCGCTGGTCGTGGTGGGCGACGGTGACGGCACTGTAGGCGTCGGATACGGCAAGGCCAAGGAAGTTCCCGCGGCCATTGCCAAGGGCGTTGAAGAGGCCAAGAAGTCCTTCTTCAAGGTTCCGCGCATCCAGGGCACCATCCCTCACCCGATTCAGGGCGAGAAGGCTGCGGGCGTCGTCCTGCTCAAGCCGGCTTCCCCCGGTACCGGCGTTATCGCCGGTGGCCCGGTGCGTGCCGTGCTCGAGTGCGCCGGCGTTCACGACATCCTGTCGAAGTCGCTCGGCTCGTCGAACCCCATCAACATCGTCCACGCGACTGTGACGGCCCTCAAGGGTCTGCAGCGTCCCGAGGAGATCGCGGCTCGCCGTGGTCTGCCCCTCGAGGACGTGGCCCCCGCGGCCCTGCTGCGTGCGCGTGCGGGAGCGGGTGCGTAATGGCCCGTCTCCAGATCACGCAGACGAAGTCGTACATCGGCAGCAAGCAGAACCACCGCGACACCCTGCGTTCGCTCGGGCTCAAGCGCCTGAACGACGTGGTTGTCAAGGAGGACCGCCCCGAGTTCCGCGGAATGGTTCACACCGTCCGCCACCTCGTGACGGTTGAGGAGGTCGACTGACATGGCGGAGAACAACCCGCTGAAGGTCCACAACCTCCGGCCCGCCCCGGGCGCCAAGACCGCCAAGACCCGTGTGGGTCGTGGTGAGGCGTCCAAGGGTAAGACCGCAGGTCGTGGTACCAAGGGCACCAAGGCCCGTTACCAGGTTCCGGAGCGCTTCGAGGGCGGGCAGATGCCCCTCCACATGCGTCTCCCGAAGCTCAAGGGCTTCAAGAACCCGTTCCGCACCGAGTACCAGGTCGTGAACCTGGACAAGCTCGCCGACCTCTACCCGCAGGGTGGAGAGGTCACGGTGGCCGACCTGGTCGCCAAGGGTGCGGTGCGTAAGAACCAGCTCGTCAAGGTGCTCGGCGCCGGCGAGATCTCCGTGGCGCTGACGGTGACGGTTGACGCCGTTTCCGCCTCCGCCAAGGAGAAGATCGCTGCCGCTGGCGGCACCGTCACCGAGCTCGTCTGAGAGACGAGCCCGATGGCTTGAACATCGACCGGGGATGCCTCACATAAGGGGCATCCCCGGTTGGTCGTTCCTAGGGGGGCATGGTCGCCGGTATGGTGGCGTGCACCGTTAACTTCCGTGCGGTGTGTCCGCACGGCTTTTGACTGCTTTGTATTCGTTGCACTCGTTGTTCCGTCGGATTCGTCGATCCTCAATACCGTCACCTCTGACGCAGTAGCGCGGGGGTCGCAGGAGGCACCGTGCTCACCGCGTTCGCCCGGGCGTTCAAGACGCCCGACCTGCGCAAGAAGCTGCTCTTCACACTGGGCATCATCGTGTTGTACAGGCTCGGGGCCCACGTTCCGGTTCCCGGCGTCAACTACAAGAACGTGCAGATCTGTGTCGACCAGGCTCAGACGGGCGGGCTCTTCGGGCTCGTCAATCTGTTCAGCGGCGGCGCTCTGCTGCAGATCACGATCTTCGCGCTCGGCATCATGCCGTACATCACGGCGAGCATCATCCTCCAGCTTCTGACCGTGGTGATTCCGCGACTGGAGGCCCTCAAGAAGGAGGGGCAGTCCGGTACCGCCAAGATCACGCAGTACACGCGTTACCTGACGGTCGCCCTCGCCGTGCTCCAGGGCACCGGCCTGGTGGCCACCGCCCGTAACGGCGCGATCTTCCAGGGCTGTCCCGTCGCGGGCCAGATCGTCCCGGACAAGTCCATCTTCGTCACCATCGTGATGGTCGTCACGATGACCGCGGGCACCGCGGCCGTCATGTGGCTCGGTGAGCTCGTCACCGACCGCGGCATCGGCAACGGCATGTCGATCCTGATGTTCATCTCGATCGCCGCCGGCTTCCCGGGCGCCCTGTGGGCCATCAAGGAGTCGGGCGAGCTGGCCAACGGCTGGATCGAGTTCGGCATCGTGATCCTGGTCGGCTTCGCGATGGTCGGCCTCGTGGTCTTCGTCGAGCAGGCACAGCGCAGGATCCCCGTGCAGTACGCGAAGCGCATGATCGGCCGGAAGTCCTACGGCGGTACGTCCACGTACATCCCGCTGAAGGTCAACCAGGCCGGTGTGATCCCGGTCATCTTCGCGTCGTCGCTGCTCTACATCCCCATGCTGATCGTCCAGTTCAGCGGTGGCGGTGGAAACTCCGGCTGGGGCACCTGGATCCAGGCGAACTTCGTCGACGGCAAGCCCATCTACGTCGCCACGTACTTCCTCCTGATCGTGTTCTTCGCCTTCTTCTATGTGGCGATCTCGTTCAACCCCGAGGAAGTCGCCGACAACATGAAGAAGTATGGTGGCTTCATCCCGGGTATCCGGGCAGGTCGGCCTACCGCCGAGTACCTGAGCTACGTGCTCAACCGGATCACTTGGCCGGGCTCGCTGTATCTGGGTCTGATCGCTCTTGTGCCGACGATGGCGTTGGCGGGCTTCGGCGCGAACCAGGACTTCCCCTTCGGTGGAACGAGCATCCTCATCATCGTGGGTGTGGGCCTGGAGACCGTGAAGCAGATCGAGAGCCAGCTCCAGCAGCGCAATTACGAAGGGTTCCTCCGCTGATGCGAATCGTCCTCGTCGGGCCGCCCGGTGCCGGCAAGGGAACGCAGGCCGCGTTCCTTGCCAAGAACCTGTCGATCCCGCACATCTCCACGGGCGACCTCTTCCGCGCCAACATCAGCCAGGGCACGGCCCTCGGCAAGCAGGCGAAGGCCTTCATGGACGCCGGCGACCTGGTTCCGGACGAGGTCACCATCGGGATGGCCAAGGACCGCATGGACCAGCCCGACGCCGAGGGCGGCTTCCTGCTGGACGGCTTCCCGCGGAACGTCTCCCAGGCGGCGGCGCTCGACGAGACGCTGAAGGCCGAGGGCCAGAAGCTGGACGCCGTACTGGACCTCGAAGTCCCCGAGGACGAGGTCGTGAAGCGGATCGCGGGCCGCCGCATCTGCCGCAACGACTCCAGCCACGTCTTCCACGTGACGTACAGCCCGCCCCGGCAGGCCGGCGTCTGCGACGCCTGCGGCGGTGAGCTCTACCAGCGCGGCGACGACACCGAGGAAACGGTGCGGCGCCGGCTGGAGGTCTACCACAGCGAGACCGAGCCGATCATCGACCACTACAAGGCTCAGGGCCTGGTGGTCACCATCTCCGCGCTGGGCAAGGTCGACGAAGTGACCAAGCGTGCGATGGAAGCCCTGAAGAAGTCCTCTGCCGAGGGCTGATCGAGCAAGCAGTACAACGGTTGCGGCCGCGGTGTCCGAGAGGCGCCGCGGCCGTACTGTTGGGCGGGTAGTACGTAGTGACAGCGAATGCGGAAGGCACACTCATGGTGGAGATCAAAACCCCCGGGCAGATCGCGAAGATGCGCGAGGCGGGGCTGGTCGTCGCCGCCGTCCACGCGGCCACGCGTGAGGCGGCCGTGCCGGGCGCCACCACCAAGGACCTGGACGAGGTGTCGCGCAAGGTGCTCGCCGAGCACGGTGCGAAGTCGAACTTCCTCGGGTACGGCGGGTTCCCCGCCACCATCTGCACGTCGGTCAACGAGGTCGTCGTCCACGGCATCCCGGACGAGAAGACGGTCCTCAAGGACGGCGACATCATCTCGATCGACGCCGGCGCGATCGTCGACGGCTGGCACGGCGACGCGGCGTACACCGCTTTCGTGGGCACGGGGCACGCGCCCGAACTGATCGAGCTCTCCCGGGTGACCGAGGAGTCGATGTGGGCCGGGCTCGCCGCGATGAAGCTGGGCAACCGGCTCGTCGACATCTCCAAGGCGATCGAGTCGTACATCCGCCGCCAGCCGCGTCCGGCGACGGGCAAGTACGGGATCATCGAGGACTACGGCGGCCACGGCATCGGCTCCGAGATGCACATGGACCCGCACCTGCTGAACTACGTCACGCGCAAGCGCGGCAAGGGCCCGAAGCTGGTTCCCGGCTTCTGCCTGGCGATCGAGCCGATGGTGAGCCTCGGTACGGCGCAGACGGACGTCCTGGAGGACAACTGGACCGTCGTCACCACCGACGGGACCTGGTCCTCCCACTGGGAGCACTCGGTGGCACTGACGGAGGAGGGGCCGCTGGTCCTCACCTCTCCGGACGGCGGCAGGGCCAAGCTCGCGGAGTACGGCGTGACGGCGGCGCCCGATCCCCTGGCCTGAACCGCTTAACGATCTCCAGTGTTGGGCAAACTCCCCGGATTCGTCTTTTCCGGGAGCCTGACGTAGACTGACTCGTCGGCTCGCGTGTACCCGTATGCCTGCATGCGGATGCGAGAGTCGATCAAGGTAGCCGATTCGAAGGGCGAAGCGTGGCCAAGAAGCAAGGTGCCATCGAAATCGAGGGCACCGTGATCGAGTCCCTCCCGAACGCAATGTTCAAGGTGGAACTGCAGAACGGTCACAAGGTCCTCGCGCACATCAGCGGCAAGATGCGTATGCACTACATCCGCATCCTCCCGGATGACCGGGTCGTCGTGGAGCTCTCTCCGTACGACCTGACGCGTGGCCGGATCGTCTACCGGTACAAGTAGATCTTGCCCGCACCCCGTGTTCCACGGGGTGGTGGCACTGACCCGGAGAACCTCACATCCCATGAAGGTCAAGCCGAGCGTCAAGAAGATCTGCGACAAGTGCAAGGTGATCCGCCGTCACGGCCGGGTCATGGTCATCTGCGACAACCTGCGCCACAAGCAGCGCCAGGGCTGACGCACGACCCCCTGCATCTCGCAGAACTTCGCGCGACGCACGTAAATACGTACATACGCAGAACCCAGTGCCCACGGGTGCTGACACCTCCGGCGGAGGCCGGGGACCTGGTCCGTACCGCTCCCTTCGAGGGAGGGGTCGGCGGCCACGGAACGGTTCTGCGGAAGACCTCCAAGCAAACAGGAGCCATGAATGGCACGCCTTGAAGGCGTTGACCTCCCGCGCGAAAAGCGTATCGAGGTCGCCCTCACCTACGTCTTCGGCATCGGTCGCACCCGTGCCCAGCAGACGCTCGCCGCTACCGGCGTGAACCCCGACACGCGCGTTCGCGACCTGGCCGAAGAGGACCTGGTCAAGATCCGCGAGTACGTTGACGTGAACTTCAAGACCGAGGGTGACCTCCGTCGCGAGGTGCAGGCCGACATCCGCCGCAAGGTCGAGATCGGCTCCTACCAGGGTCTGCGTCACCGCCGCGGCCTGCCGGTTCACGGCCAGCGCACCAGCACGAACGCCCGTACCCGCAAGGGTCCGCGTCGCGCGATCGCCGGCAAGAAGAAGCCGGGCAAGAAGTAGTCCTCAGCCGGACGCTCATCAGCGGTCTTCGCTGTAGGACCGACCACCTCCCGTAGGAGATATAGATGCCCCCCAAGGGTCGTCAGGGCGCCGCCAAGAAGGTGCGCCGCAAGGAAAAGAAGAACGTCGCTCACGGGCACGCCCACATCAAGAGCACGTTCAACAACACGATCGTCTCGATCACCGACCCCACGGGCAACGTGATCTCCTGGGCCTCCGCCGGCCACGTCGGCTTCAAGGGCTCGCGCAAGTCCACCCCCTTCGCCGCGCAGATGGCCGCCGAGTCGGCTGCCCGTCGCGCGCAGGAGCACGGCATGCGCAAGGTCGACGTCTTCGTCAAGGGTCCCGGCTCCGGCCGTGAGACCGCGATCCGCTCCCTCCAGGCCACCGGCCTCGAGGTCGGCTCGATCCAGGACGTCACCCCCACCCCGCACAACGGCTGCCGCCCCCCCAAGCGCCGCCGCGTCTGACGCTCCGCGTCCGACTCTGGTTGTTGCAGTGCGCACGGAGTGAAGACCGACCTTCCCTCCGTGCGCGCTGTACTCGGGCGGCACGGCCCTTCCGGGCCGTGCCGCCCGTACCCTTGTAGTAGTTGGCATCAAATAGTGGGTGCCAAGACTGGAGGCATTTCTCATGCTTATCGCTCAGCGTCCGTCGCTGACCGAAGAGGTCGTCGACGAGTACCGCTCGCGGTTCGTGATCGAGCCCCTCGAGCCGGGCTTCGGTTACACCCTCGGCAACTCCCTTCGCCGTACGCTCCTCTCCTCGATCCCCGGTGCCGCTGTCACCAGCATCCGGATCGACGGCGTCCTGCACGAGTTCACCACCGTGCCGGGTGTCAAGGAGGACGTCACCGACCTCATCCTCAACATCAAGCAGCTGGTCGTCTCCAGCGAGCACGACGAGCCCGTCGTGATGTACCTGCGCAAGCAGGGCCCGGGCCTGGTCACCGCCGCCGACATCGCCCCGCCGGCCGGTGTCGAGGTGCACAACCCCGACCTGGTGCTCGCCACGCTCAACGGCAAGGGCAAGCTGGAGATGGAGCTGACCGTCGAGCGCGGTCGCGGCTACGTCTCCGCCGTCCAGAACAAGCAGGTGGGCCAGGAGATCGGCCGTATCCCGGTCGACTCCATCTACTCGCCGGTGCTCAAGGTCACGTACAAGGTCGAGGCGACCCGTGTCGAGCAGCGCACCGACTTCGACAAGCTGATCGTCGACGTCGAGACCAAGCAGGCCATGCGCCCGCGTGACGCCATGGCGTCCGCCGGCAAGACCCTGGTCGAGCTGTTCGGTCTGGCGCGCGAGCTCAACATCGACGCCGAGGGCATCGACATGGGCCCGTCCCCGACGGACGCCGCGCTCGCCGCCGATCTGGCGCTGCCGATCGAGGAGCTCGAGCTCACCGTTCGTTCGTACAACTGCCTCAAGCGCGAGGGCATCCACTCCGTGGGTGAGCTCGTGGCGCGTTCCGAGGCCGACCTGCTCGACATCCGCAACTTCGGTGCGAAGTCGATCGACGAGGTCAAGGCGAAGCTGGCCGGCATGGGCCTGGCCCTCAAGGACAGCCCGCCCGGATTCGACCCGACCGCCGCCGCCGACGCCTTCGGCGCCGACGACGACGCGGACGCCGGTTTCGTCGAGACCGAGCAGTACTAAGCACTTCCGGCGGGCACTAGCTCGTCGGTAACTGACACCGGTACCTGATACGGCCGGTGCAGACACTAGGAGAAACACCATGCCGCGTCCCGCAAAGGGTGCCCGTCTGGGCGGCAGCGCCGCGCACGAGCGTCTGCTCCTCGCCAACCTGGCGAAGTCGCTGTTCGAGCACGGCCGCATCACGACGACCGAGGCCAAGGCCCGCCGCCTGCGCCCCGTCGCCGAGCGTCTGGTCACCAAGGCGAAGAAGGGCGACATCCACAACCGTCGCCTGGTGCTGCAGACGATCACGGACAAGAGCGTCGTCCACACGCTCTTCACCGAGATCGCTCCGCGGTACGAGAACCGCCCCGGTGGTTACACCCGCATCACGAAGATCGGCAACCGTCGTGGCGACAACGCCCCGATGGCGGTCATCGAGCTCGTCGAGGCCCTGACCGTGGCCCAGCAGGCCACCGGTGAGGCCGAGGCCGCGACGAAGCGTGCGGTCAAGGAAGACGCAGCCAAGAAGGACGAGGCTGCCCAGGACGACGCTCCGGCCGCCGAGGCCGCCGAGGGCGAGTCCAAGGACGCCTGAGCGCGTCGACTCCACCGGGCGGGCCCGCATCACCCTTCGGGGCGGTGCGGGCCCGTTCCGTTGTGTGCTGTATCGAGAGGATTCGCTGGTGAGCGAGGACATTGAGGGCGCGGCGCCGGGATTCGTGCGGGTGCGGCTGGATCTTTCGTACGACGGGAAGGACTTTTCCGGGTGGGCGAAGCAGTCCGAGCGGCGCACGGTCCAGGGTGAGATCGAGAACGCGCTGCGGACCGTGACGCGGTCCTCGGGGACGTACGACCTGACGGTCGCGGGGCGTACGGACTCGGGCGTGCACGCGCGCGGGCAGGTCGCGCACGTCGACCTGCCCGAGGACGTCTGGGCCGAGCACCGGGACAAGCTGCTGCGGCGCCTCGCCGGACGGCTGCCGCACGATGTGCGGGTGTGGAAGGTCGCGGAGGCTCCCGCGGGGTTCAACGCCAGGTTCGCGGCCGTCTGGCGGCGCTACGCGTACCGCGTGACGGACAACCCCGGCGGCGTCGACCCGCTGCTGCGCGGCCATGTGCTGTGGCACGACTGGCCGTTGGATGTGGACGCCATGAACCGGGCGGCCGGGAAGCTGGTCGGGGAGCACGATTTCGCGGCGTACTGCAAGAGGCGGGAGGGCGCGACCACCATCCGCACCCTGCAGCAGCTCAGCTGGGAGCGCGGGGCGGACGGTGTCATCACCGCGACCGTGCGCGCCGACGCCTTCTGCCACAACATGGTGCGCTCGCTGGTCGGCGCGATGCTGTTCGTCGGGGACGGGCACCGGGACGCGGACTGGCCGGGGAAGGTGCTGGCGGCGGGCGTACGGGACTCCTCCGTCCATGTCGTACGCCCGCACGGCCTCACCCTGGAGGAGGTCGGCTACCCGGCCGACGAACTGCTGGCGGCGCGTGCCCGTCAGGCCCGCAACATGCGGTCACTGCCCGGCGGCGGCTGCTGCTGACGCCTGGGCCCTTCCGCGCTGGTGGATCTGGCGGAACGTGAACTCGGCGATGTCGTCACCGGTCGTGTAGACGTCCTTGTCGGACGTGGTGACGTTCTTGCCGTTGGTGAAGCCGGCGACGGTGAAGTAGGCGTAGCGACCGTAGGCGTTGGTGGTCTTGCGGCAGAACACGCCGCCCCGGCAGAAGGTGGGGACGCCGGCGCCGGGGAGGGACGCGAGACCGCCGCTCGCCTGCTCCTTGGCCTTCTCGGCCTGGGCGGCGGTCTCGAAGACCGCGACGCCCACGGTGACGGCCACGCCGTTCTTGGAGTACGTCGCGCGGATGACCTGGTCGCAGCCGTTGTTCGCGAGTACGGAGCCCAGCGCGCCCTGGGCCGCGGCGGAGCAGCCGGTGGTGCGGTTCGTCGCGCCCTTGGCGTAGGCGCGGTCGCCCATCGTCAGCCGCTTGCCGGGGTACAGGGTGTCGGCGCTGAGCGGCGCCGTGTCCTTCTTGGCGCTGGAGATGAAGTCCCTGGGGTTCGGCGGGGGCGGGGGCGCCTGGGAGGAGAAGGAGGGGCCGGGCTGGGCGGACTCGGTCGGCAGGGTCTCCGCGGTCGGCAGCCCGGTCGTGGAGCCGGTGGTGCCGTTGTTCTTGTTCGTCGTGACGACCGCCGTCGCCACGATCGCGCCGACCACGGCGGTCGCCAGCACACCGCCGCCGATGTACAGCCACCGCTTGCGGCGGGCGCGCGCGGCGGAGGCGTCGGCGAGCGCCGCCCAGTCCGGCGTGTCCCCCGACGACTGCGTTCCGTACGGATCCTGAGGGTTCTGCTGTCCCTCGGGGCCACCCCAGGAGGGCCCCCCTTGCCCAAAGCTCATGCCGCGCATCCTAATCCGGTTGGGTGATGCGGCGGACGGCGGCGACAATGCGGAGCATGGGACATCTTGAGGCCGCACACGTCGAGTACTACTTGCCGGACGGGCGGGTGCTGCTCGGTGACGCCTCGTTCCGGGTGGGGGAGGGGGCCGTCGTCGCGCTGGTCGGCGCGAACGGGGCCGGCAAGACGACGCTGCTGCGGCTGATCGCGGGCGAGATCCAGCCGCACGGCGGGACCGTGACGGTCAGCGGCGGGCTGGGTGTGATGCCGCAGTTCGTGGGATCGGTGCGGGACGAGCGGACCGTACGGGACCTGCTGGTCTCGGTCGCGCAGCCGCGTATCCGGGAGGCGGCCGCGGCGGTGGACGCCGCCGAGCACGCGATCCTGACGCGGGACGACGAGGCCGCGCAGATGGCGTACGCGCAGGCGCTGAGCGACTGGGCGGAGGCGCGCGGGTACGAGGCGGAGACGCTGTGGGACATGTGCACCACGGCCGGGCTCGGAATGCCGTACGAGAAGGCGCAGTGGCGCCAGGTGCGGACGCTCAGCGGGGGCGAGCAGAAGCGGCTCGTGCTGGAGGCGCTGCTGCGGGGGCCCGACGAGGTGCTGCTGCTCGACGAGCCGGACAACTATCTCGACGTACCCGGGAAGCGGTGGCTGGAGGAGCGGCTCAAGGAGACCCGCAAGACCGTGCTGTTCGTCTCGCACGACCGGGAGCTGCTGGCCCGGGCCGCGGAGAAGATCGTGGCGGTGGAGCCGGGGCCCGCGGGGTCGGACGTGTGGGTGCACGGCGGTGGCTTCGGGACGTTC
The DNA here is from genome assembly GCF_053591575.1 of Streptomyces altiplanensis. Classification (NCBI taxonomy): domain Bacteria; kingdom Bacillati; phylum Actinomycetota; class Actinomycetes; order Kitasatosporales; family Streptomycetaceae; genus Streptomyces; species Streptomyces altiplanensis. Next base: position 121,969 of record NZ_JBSFUB010000010.1, read on the forward strand.
CACGAGGCGCGGCGGGAGCGGTTCGCGCGTTTCGAGGAGCTGAAGCGGCGCTGGGACGAGAAGCACGCGCAGCTCAAGAAGCTGGTGCTGAACCTGCGGGCCGCGGCGGCGAGCAGCCATGAGCTGGCGTCGCGGTACGCGGCGGCGCAGACGCGGCTGCGCAAGTTCGAGGAGGCCGGGCCGCCGCCGGAGCCGCCGCGCGAGCAGGACATCAGGATGCGGCTGCGGGGCGGGCGCACGGGTGTGCGCGCGGTGACGTGCGAGGGGCTGGAGCTCACCGGCCTGATGAAGCCGTTCTCACTGGAGGTCTACTACGGGGAGCGGGTCGCCGTACTCGGGTCGAACGGATCCGGGAAGTCGCACTTCCTGCGGCTGCTGGCGGGCGAGGACGTGGCGCACAAGGGGGCGTGGAAGCTGGGCGCGCGGGTGGTGCCCGGGCACTTCGCCCAGACGCACGCGCATCCGGAGCTGCTGGGGCGCACGCTCGTCGACATCCTGTGGACGGAGCACGCGAAGGACCGGGGCGGGGCGATGTCCGTGCTGCGGCGCTACGAGCTGGAGCGGCAGGGGGACCAGCCCTTCGAGAAGCTCTCGGGCGGGCAGCAGGCGCGGTTCCAGATCCTGATGCTGGAGTTGCAGGGGACGACCGCCCTGCTGCTCGACGAGCCGACGGACAACCTCGACCTGGAGTCCGCGGAGGCGTTGCAGGAGGGGCTGGAGGCGTACGACGGGACGGTGCTCGCCGTGACGCACGACCGGTGGTTCGCGAAGTCCTTCGACCGGTACCTGGTCTTCGGGTCGGACGGTGTCGTGCGGGAGACGGCGGAGCCGGTGTGGGACGAGCGCCGGGTGGAGCGGACACGGTAGGGCACCGCGCCGCGCGGGAGGCCGGTGCGCGCGCCCGCCGGGCCGTTTTGACCCGTACGGGGGCGGGCGGGTAGGCTTCCAGTTCGTTATGCGTATTGGCTTGGTCGTTCTCACGCGAGGGGCCCTTACGCCGGTCCACCGGGCCGATGACCAGCGGCAGGCAGACGGGTTGCGTCCCCGGATGCCGCCAAGGCTGTCGTGATCGTCCCAGTGGCCTTGTCAGGACCCACTCACTGAAGAAGCGAAGGCTACGACCGTGCGTACGTACAGCCCCAAGCCCGGCGATGTCACGCGCCAGTGGCACATCATCGACGCGCAGGACATCGTCCTGGGCCGTCTGGCGACGACTGCCGCCAACCTCCTGCGGGGCAAGCACAAGGCGATCTACGCCCCCCACATGGACATGGGCGACTTCGTCATCATCGTCAACGCCGAGAAGGTTCACCTCTCCGGCAACAAGAAGACCCAGAAGATGGCGTACCGCCACTCCGGCTTCCCGGGTGGTCTGCGCTCCGTCCGTTACGACGAGCTGCTGGCGAAGAGCCCCGAGAAGGCCGTCGAGAAGGCCATCAAGGGCATGATCCCCAAGAACACCCTGGGTCGTCAGATGCTCTCGAAGCTGAAGGTCTACGCAGGTCCCGAGCACCCGCACGCGGCTCAGCAGCCGGTGCCGTTCGAGATCACCCAGGTCGCGCAGTAGTTCCGGCCACACCCCCCTAAGAACGAAAGAAATCTGAGGAGAATCGTGGCCGAGACCACTGCAGAGACGCCCGTCGAGGGTTCCGAGGCCGAAGAGACCTTCGCCGAGGTGACCACCTTCGAGTCCGAGGTTCCCGTCGAGGGCGAGTACACCAGCGAGTCCCTCGCGGGCCGCTTCGGTGACCCGCAGCCCGCGGCCGGCCTGGGCCGCCGCAAGAACGCCATCGCCCGCGTCCGGATCGTCCCGGGCACCGGCAAGTGGAAGATCAACGGGCGTACGCTCGAGGACTACTTCCCGAACAAGGTTCACCAGCAGGAAGTCAACGAGCCCTTCAAGGTGCTCGAGCTCGACGGCCGCTACGACGTCATCGCCCGCATCGCGGGTGGCGGCGTCTCCGGTCAGGCCGGTGCGCTCCGTCTCGGTGTCGCCCGTGCGCTGAACGAGGCGGACGTGGACAACAACCGTCCCACCCTGAAGAAGGCCGGCTTCCTCTCCCGCGACGACCGTGCGGTCGAGCGCAAGAAGGCCGGTCTCAAGAAGGCCCGTAAGGCGCCGCAGTACAGCAAGCGCTAATCCGCCTGCTCGGCTGCTCCAGACGTTCGCCCCGGCGGCACATTGTGTGCTGTCGGGGCGTTCGTTTATCGGTATGTCGGGTGTATGACGGCGTAAAGCGCACCAGAGCTTGCATTTTCGGAGTATTTCGGAGGACACCAGTGGGACGACTCTTCGGCACTGACGGCGTGCGCGGTGTCGCCAACGCGGATCTGACGGCCGAGCTCGCGCTCGGCCTGTCGGTCGCGGCGGCGCACGTACTCGCCGAGGCGGGCACCTTCGAGGGGCATCGGCCGACCGCCGTGGTCGGTCGTGATCCGCGTGCGTCGGGAGAGTTCCTGGAGGCCGCCGTCGTGGCGGGCCTGGCGAGTGCGGGTGTGGACGTGCTCCGGGTGGGAGTGCTGCCCACCCCCGCGGTGGCGTACCTCACCGGTGCGCTGGGCGCCGATCTCGGTGTCATGCTCTCGGCCAGCCACAACGCCATGCCGGACAACGGTGTCAAGTTCTTCGCGCGCGGCGGGCACAAGCTCGCCGACGAGCTGGAGATCCGCATCGAGGACGTGTACGAGCAGCACCGCGCCGGTGAGCCGTGGGCCCGGCCGACCGGAGCGGGCGTCGGCCGGGTCTCCGACTACGCCAAGGGTGTCGACCAGTACATCGCCCACCTGATCGGTGTGCTGCCCAATCGCCTCGACGGCGTGAAGGTCGTCCTCGACGAGGCGCACGGGGCGGCCTCCCGCGTCTCTCCCGAGGCCTTCGCCCGGGCCGGCGCCGAGATCGTCACCATCGGTGCCGACCCCGACGGGCTCAACATCAACGACGGGTGCGGCTCCACGCACCTGGAGATGCTCCGGGCCGCCGTCGTCGAGCACGGCGCCGATCTCGGCATCGCGCACGACGGCGACGCCGACCGGTGCCTGGCCGTGGACGCGCTGGGCAACGAGGTCGACGGGGACCAGATCCTCGCCGTGCTCGCGCTCGCCATGCGCGAGGCGGGACAGCTGCGCAAGAACACCGTCGTCGGCACCGTCATGTCGAACCTCGGCTTCAAGCTGGCCATGGAGCGCGAGGGCATCGAGCTCGTACAGACCGCCGTCGGCGACCGGTACGTACTGGAGTCGATGAAGGCCGAGGGGTACGCGCTCGGCGGCGAGCAGTCCGGGCACGTCATCGTGCTGGACCACGCGACCACCGGCGACGGCACTCTGACCGGGCTGATGCTGGCCGCGCGGGTGGCCGCCACCGGGCGTACGCTCGCGGACCTCGCCGGGGTCATGAGCCGGCTGCCGCAGATCCTCGTCAACGTGCCCGACGTCGACAAGTCGCGCGTCACCACCTCCGCCGAGCTGGCGGCCGCCGTCACCGACGCCGAGCGGGAGCTGGGCGCCACGGGGCGGGTGCTGCTGCGGCCCTCGGGCACCGAGCCGCTCGTGCGGGTCATGGTCGAGGCGGCCGACATCGAGCAGGCGAAGGCGGTCGCCGGGCGGCTCGCCGATGTGGTGAAGTCGGCGCTCGGCTAGGCGTTCTCGTGCGCGGTGCGCTTGCGCTGCTTCGCCCAGAAGAACTTCTGGGCGAGCAGCGTGAGCGTACCGGCGACGACGATGCCGAGCAGGTTGAGCAGGAGCTGCTCGGTGGAGCCCCAGGTCTGCTTCACGTCGCCGTAGCTCAGCGCCACGGCGGCGTTGGCCGCGGCCGGGACCGTCGTCACCGAGATGGCGACGCCGACCAGGGCGCCGGACTTGGCCGACGTGAGGGAGAGCATGCCGGCCGCGCCCGCCAGTACGGCGACGACGAACGAGAACCAGTCGGGGGCGTAGATGAACCCCGTGTTGGGGCGGTCGCCGTGCAGCATGTCGTCGGTGAACAGGCCCGTCGCGTCCATGAAGAAGCTGAACGCGACCGTCACCGCCATCGCCGCCGCGAACCCCACGATCAGCGCGGCGAACGAGCGCCAGGCCAGGCGCGGCGCGCGCCGCACCAGCGCCGTGCAGAAGCCGGCCAGCGGGCCGAACTCCGGGCCCACCGCCATCGCGCCCACGATCAGGATCGCGTTGTCGAGCAGCACACCGCAGGCCGCGATCATCGTGGCCAGCGACAGGAACGCGATGTAGGTGACAGAGAGCGTCGACTCCTCGTGGGTCGCCTCCGACAACTGCTCCCACAGCACCGCGTCCGCGGCCTCGCCCGGCGCCTCCTTCTCCGCCCGGTCGGCGCGCGTGGAGAGCGACAGGTCGATGTTCTCCACGGCGATCGAACCGCATTCGTCGATGCCGAGGGTGCGCAGATCGCTGATGAGGTCGTCGCCCGCCTCGCGCGCCACGTCGCAGAGGATGAGGTCGCCGGCCGGGTTGCGGGCCGCGCCGGGGACGACGGCGACGTGCGTCGCGCCGACCGTCTTCTCCACTGTGCACAGGACCTCGTCGGTGCGGTCGGCGGGGACGATCAGGCGAAGGTGCAGCACGGCACGTACTCCTCAGAGTTTGCGGAGCGAGAGGCGCTGGACCTTGTGGTCGGGGCCCTTGCGCACCACCAGCGTGGCACGGCCGCGCGTCGGCGCCACGTTCTCCAGCAGGTTGGGCTTGTTGACGGTCCGCCACATCGTACGGGCGTAGTCGAGGGCTTCCTCCTCCGAGACCTGGGTGTACTTCCTGAAGTACGAGGAGGGGTCCTGGAACGCGGTCTCGCGCAGCTTGCGGAAGCGGCCCAGGTACCAGGCCTCGATGTCCTCGGCGCGCGCGTCGACGTACACGCTGAAGTCGAAGTAGTCGGCGAGGGCGACCCGGGTGCGGCCGTCCTTGCCGGGCAGCGCCGGCTGGAGGACGTTCAGGCCCTCGACGATCAGGATGTCCGGGCGGCGGACCGTGAGGCGCTCGCCGGGCACGATGTCGTAGATCAGGTGGGAGTAGACGGGCGCGGTGACCTCGTTCTTGCCGGCCTTGATGTCGGCGACGAAGCGGGTCAGGGCGCGCCGGTCGTACGACTCGGGGAAGCCCTTGCGCGCCGTGAGGCCGCGCCGCTTGAGCTCCTCCATCGGGTAGAGGAAGCCGTCGGTGGTCAGCAGCTCCACGCGCGGGTGTTCCGGCCAGCGGGCCAGCAGCGCCTGGAGGAGACGGGCGACGGTCGACTTGCCCACGGCGACGCTGCCCGCGACCCCTATGACGAAGGGCGTGCCGCGCTGGGCTCCGTGGCCGTTGCCCGCGTCGCCGAGGAAGGTGTTGAGGGCGCCGCGCAGGCCCGAGGTCGCCTGGACGTAGAGATTGAGCAGCCGGGAGAGGGGGAGGTAGACGTCCCGCACCTCGTCGAGGTCGATCACGTCGCCCAGGCCGCGGAGCCGTTCGAGTTCCTCCGCCGTGAGGGGGAGCGGGGTCTTCTCGCGCAGCGCGCTCCACTCCGCCCGCGTGAGGTCCAGGTACGGCGAAGCGTCTGCCCGGCGGTGGGTGGACCGTGGCGGCGAAGTGATCACATGAACATTGTCGGGGGTGCGGAGCTGTCGTGGGTGGTGTGCTCGGTCACGTGGAGCGTCGGCCGTAGGGTGCGGACATGTGCGGAATCGTGGGGTACGTCGGCGGGCAGTCGGCGCTTGATGTTGTCATCGCGGGACTGAAGCGGCTCGAATACCGGGGTTACGACTCGTCAGGTGTGGCTGTGCTCGCGGACGGTGGACTGGCCGCGGCGAAGAAGGCCGGCAAGCTCGTCAACCTGGAGAAGGAGCTCGTGGGGCGGCCGCTGCCGGCCGGGGCCACGGGCATCGGACACACCCGGTGGGCCACGCACGGGGGGCCCACCGACGCCAACGCGCACCCGCATCTGGACAACGCGGGGCGCGTGGCCGTCGTGCACAACGGGATCATCGAGAACTTCGCCGGTCTGCGGGCCGAGCTCGCCGAGCGCGGACACGAGCTGGAGTCCGAGACCGACACCGAGGTCGTGGCGCACCTGCTCGCCGAGTCCTTCTCCTCGTGCGGGGACCTCGCGGAGGCGATGCGGCTGGTGTGCCGGCAGCTCGACGGGGCGTTCACGCTGGTCGCCGTGCACGCGGACGAGCCCGACGTGGTGGTGGGGGCGCGGCGCAACTCGCCGCTGGTGGTGGGTGTGGGGGAGGGGGAGGCCTTCCTCGCGTCCGACGTGGCCGCCTTCATCGCGCACACGCGGTCGGCGATCGAGCTGGGACAGGACCAGGTCGTCGAGGTGCGGCGGGACGGCGAGGGCGGCGGCGCGGCCGGCGTCTCGGTCTCGGTCACGGACTTCTACGGCGCGCCCGGCGAGGTGCGGTCGTACCGCATCGACTGGGACGCCTCCGCCGCCGAGAAGGGCGGTTACGACTACTTCATGCTCAAGGAGATCGCCGAGCAGCCGAAGGCCGTCGCCGACACGCTGCTGGGGCGGATCGACGCGGGCGGGGCGCTGAGGCTGGACGAGCTGCGGATCCCCGATTCCGTGCTGCGGGAGGTCGACAAGGTCGTGGTGGTGGCCTGCGGGACCGCTTTCCACGCGGGGATGATCGCGAAGCTGGCCGTCGAGCACTGGACGCGGATCCCCTGTGAGACCGAGCTGGCGAGCGAGTTCCGGTACCGGGACCCGATCCTCGACGCCCGGACGCTGGTGATCGCGATCTCGCAGTCCGGCGAGACCATGGACACGCTGATGGCGCTGCGGCACGCGCGGGAGCAGGGCGCGAAGGTGCTCGCCGTGTGCAACACGAACGGGTCGACCATTCCGCGGGAGTCGGACGCGGTGCTCTACACGCATGCCGGGCCCGAGATCGCCGTCGCTTCCACCAAGGCGTTCCTGACGCAGCTGGTCGCCTGCTATCTGGTCGCGCTCTACCTGGCGCAGGTGCGCGGGGCCAAGTGGGGGGACGAGGTCCGGGACGTGGTGCGCGAGCTGTCGGAGATCTCGGGCGAGGTGGAGCGGGTCCTGGAGACGATGGAGCCGGTGCGGGAGCTGGCCCGGTCGCTGGCGGGGAAGAAGACGGTGCTGTTCCTGGGGCGGCATGTGGGGTACCCGGTCGCCCTGGAGGGTGCGCTCAAGCTGAAGGAGCTCGCGTACATGCATGCGGAGGGGTTCGCGGCGGGCGAGCTGAAGCACGGGCCCATCGCGCTGATCGAGGACGACCTCCCGGTGGTGGTCGTGGTGCCGTCGCCCCGGGGGCGGTCGGTGCTGCACGACAAGATCGTTTCGAACATCCAGGAGATCCGGGCGCGGGGGGCGCGGACGATCGTGATCGCGGAGGAGGGCGACGAGGCGGTCGTCCCGTACGCCGACCACCTGATCCGGATCCCGGCCACGCCGACGCTCCTGCAGCCCCTGGTCTCGACGGTGCCGTTGCAGGTCTTCGCCTGCGAGCTGGCCACGGCGCGGGGCAATGAGGTCGACCAGCCCCGGAACCTGGCCAAGTCCGTGACGGTGGAGTGAGCTCGTGATCATTGGGGTGGGCATCGACGTCGCCGAGATCGAACGGTTCCGGGCGTCCCTGGAACGTACGCCGCAGATGGCCCAGCGGCTGTTCCTGCACAACGAGTTGTATCTCCCGAGCGGGGACCGGCGCGGCATCGCCTCGCTCGCCGCCCGGTTCGCGGCCAAGGAGGCCCTCGCGAAGGCGCTGGGGGCGCCGGCCGGGCTGCACTGGACGGACGCCGAGGTGTACGTCGAGGAGAGCGGGCAGCCGCGGCTGCGGGTGAGCGGGACGGTGCTGGCGCGGGCGGAGGCGCTCGGGGTCCGGTCCTGGCACGTCTCGCTCAGTCACGACGCGGGGGTCGCTTCCGCCGTTGTCATCGCCGAAGGATGAGGTGTTTTCGCTGATGCGCGCTGCTTATGGCGTGGAGACCGTACGGACCGCCGAGCGGGAGCTGATGGCCCGGCTCCCCGAGGGCGCGCTGATGCAGCGGGCCGCGGCCGGGCTCGCCGCGGTGTGCGCGGGGCTGCTGGGGCGGGTGTACGGGACGCGGGTCGTGCTGCTGGTCGGCAGCGGCGACAACGGGGGCGACGCGCTGTACGCGGGCGCGCGGCTGGCCCGGCGGGGGGCGGGGGTCACCGCCGTGCTGCTGGACGCGCGGCGGGCGCACGAGGGCGGGCTGGCCGCGCTGCGGCGCGCCGGGGGCTCGGTGGCGGCGGCCGGTGATGCGGCTGGAGCTCTTGCGCGTGCCGATCTCGTGGTCGACGGGATCACCGGGATCGGGGGGAGGGGCGGGCTGCGGGACGCCGCTGTGCCGTTGGCGCGGGCGGCGCGGGACTCCGGGGCGGTGGTCGTCGCCGTGGATCTGCCCAGCGGGGTCGAGGCGGACAGCGGGGAGGTGCGGGGGGAGTGCGTGCGCGCCGATGTGACGGTCACCTTCGGCACGTACAAGCCGGGGCTGCTGATCGACCCCGCGCGGGAGTACGTCGGGGCCGTGCGGCTGGTCGAGCTGGGGCTCGACCTCGAAGCGGTGGAGGCGGATGCCGAGGCGCTGCAGCACGCGGACGTGGCCGCGCTGCTGCCGGTTCCGGGCGCGGAGAGCGACAAGTACCGGCGCGGGGTGGTCGGCGTCGTGGCGGGGTCGGAGCGGTACCCGGGAGCGGCGGTGCTCGCGGTGGCCGGGGCGCTGCGGGGCGGGGCCGGGGCTGTGCGGTACGTCGGGCCGGGCGCCGGCGCGGTCGTCGCGCGCTTCCCGGAGGCGCTGGTGCACGCGGGGCCGCCGTCGGAGGCGGGGCGGGTGCAGGCGTGGGTGGTGGGGCCGGGGCTGGGCGAGGACGCCGGCGGGGCGCTGGAGGACGTGCTGGCGTCGGACGTTCCGGTGCTGGTCGATGCCGACGGGCTGCGGCCGCTGGAGCCGGAGATGGTGCGGGAGCGGGACGCGCCGACACTGCTGACGCCGCACGCGGGGGAGGCGGCGGCGCTGCTGGGGGTCTCGCGGGAGGAGGTGGAGGCGGGGCGGCTGGTCGCGGCGCGGGAGCTGGCCGCGCTGTATGGGGCGACGGTGCTGCTCAAGGGGTCCACGACGCTGGTGGCCCCGGCGGGCGGCACGAGCGCGGGGTTCGCGGCACGGCCGGTGCGGGTGAATCCGACGGGCACGCCCTGGCTGGCCACCGCGGGGAGCGGGGACGTGCTGTCCGGGCTGGCGGGGGCGCTGCTGGCGGCGGGGCTCGGGGCGATGGACGCGGGGTCGGTCGCGGCGTACGTGCACGGGCTGGCGGGGCGGCTGGCGGCGGACGGGGCTCCCGTGGGGGCGATGGATGTGGCGGACGCGCTGCCGGGGGCTTGGCGCGGGGTCGTGGGGCGGGGGTCGGGCGGGGGTGTGGCCGGCGCCGCGGGGGCCGGGCGGGGGCGGGCCGCTCCGGGGGCGGCGTTCGGGACTGCATGATTTGGCCGCGGTGCGGTGCCTTGTGCGAAGCCCGCGTCCTGCGCACACATCACGCTCTACGTCCCGGACACCACCCCCTGCGCGGCCCGCTGCCTCGTGCCGGTGGGCAGTCCCCGGGCCGTCGGCCGGGGGTCCGGGGGTCGCTCCCGGGCAGGCACAGCACGTCCCGGACACCACCCCCTGCGCGGCCCGCTGCCTCGTGCCGGTGGGCAGTCCCCGGGCCGTCGGCCGTTCCTGGCGGGCCGGGGTGGCGGCGTTGGATCCGGGCCGTCGCAGGGCTCTGAGACACTTGGCGCGATGACCGCGATGACTCATACCCCCATGCGAGCCCGCGCCGAGATCGATCTGGCGGCCCTGCGGGCCAATGTGCGGGCTTTGCGTGCTCGCGCGGCGAACGCCCGGCTGATGGCCGTGGTGAAGTCGGACGCGTACGGGCACGGCGCTGTCCGCTGCGCGCGCGCCGCCCTCGACGCCGGGGCGACCTGGCTGGGGACCGCGACCCCCGAAGAGGCCCTGGCGCTGCGCGCCGCCGGGTTCGACGGGCCGCTGATGTGCTGGCTGTGGACCCCGGGCGGGCCCTGGCGCGAGGCGGTCGAGGCGGGCATCGACGTGTCCGTGAGCGGGATGTGGGCGCTCCGGGAGGTCGTCGAGGCGGCGCGTGCGGCGGGGCGCGTGGCGCGCGTACAGCTCAAGGCCGACACCGGGCTCGGGCGCAACGGCTGCCAGCCCGCCGACTGGCCCGAGCTGGTGCGCCACGCCCTGGAGGCGCGGGACGCCGTCAGGATCACCGGGCTCTGGTCGCACTTCGCCTGCGCGGACGAGCCCGGGCACCCCTCGATCGACGCGCAGCTGGCCGTTTTCCAGGATCTGGTCGACTACGCCGAGAAGGCCGGGGCCGAGCCCGAGGTGCGGCACATCGCCAACTCGCCGGCGACGCTGACCCTGCCCCACGCGCACTTCGACCTCGTACGGACCGGCATCGCCATGTACGGCGTCTCGCCGAGCCCCGAGCTCGGCACGCCCGCCGACTTCGGGCTGCGGCCCGTGATGACCCTCGCGGCGTCCGTGGCGCTGGTCAAGCGGGTTCCGGAGGGGCACGGCGTCAGTTACGGGCACCACTACGTCACCGGTGAGGAGACGACGCTGGGGCTGATCCCCGTCGGGTACGCCGACGGGATCCCGCGCCACGCCTCGGGCAGCGGACCGGTGCTGGTCGGCGGCAAGTGGCGCCGGGTCGCCGGGCGGGTCGCCATGGACCAGTTCGTGGTCGATCTGGGGCACGACGTGGTGGAGCCGGGCGCCGAGGCCGTGCTGTTCGGTCCGGGCGACCGGGGTGAGCCGACGGCCGAGGACTGGGCGCAGGCCGCGGGCACCATCGCATACGAAATTGTCACGCGCATCGGATCGCGGGTACCCCGTGTCTATGTGAACGAGGACCCCGAAAACTAGGAGATCGCCACCGTGAGCGAGAGCAGCGCGCCGGGAGCGGTGGAGGTGGCCGCGGAGGCCGCGACCGCCGCCGTCGGCAACTGGCGCCGGGCGGGCCTGGCCGGCACCGCGGTAGGTGTGGTCGCGGCGGGCGCCGCCGCGGGTGTCGCCCTGGAGCGGATGACCGTCGGCCGCGGCATGCGCAGGAAGGCACGGCTCGCACTGGACGCCGCCGGACCGTACGGCGCCCTGCGCGGGATGCCGGGGCAGGCCGTGGCGGACGACGGCACCGAGATCTACTTCGAGGTGGACGAGGTGGAGGCGGACGCCGACGCCGGCGGTCCGCGGCGGCGCCGGCTCTTCGGGCGCCGGACCCCGGCCCCCGTCACCGTCGTCTTCAGCCATGGCTTCTGCCTGAGCCAGGACTCGTGGCACTTCCAGCGGGCGGCGCTGCGCGGTGTGGTGCGTACGGTCCACTGGGACCAGCGCAGTCACGGGCGCTCGGCGCGCGGCGCGGCCCAGGAGCGGGGTGTCGCGATCGACATCGAGCAGCTGGGACGCGATCTCAAGGCCGTCATCGACGCTGCCGCGCCCAAGGGGCCGCTGGTGCTGGTGGGGCACTCGATGGGCGGCATGACGATGATGGCGCTGGCCGACCAGTTCCCCGAGCTGATCCGCGAGCGCGTGGTGGGCGCCGTCTTCGTCGGTACGTCGTCGGGGAAGCTCGGCGAGGTCAATTTCGGGCTGCCGGTGGCCGGTGTGAACGCCGTACGCCGTGTCCTGCCGCGTGTGCTGCGCGCCCTCGGCTCGCAGGCGGAGATCGTCGAGCGGGGCCGGCGCGCCACGGCCGATCTCTTCGCCGGGCTCGTCAAGCGGTACTCGTTCGGCTCGAAGGACGTCGACCCGGCGGTCGCGCGGTTCGCGGAGCGGCTGATCGAGGCGACGCCGATCGACGTGGTCGCCGCGTTCTACCCGGCGTTCACGGACCACGACAAGGCGGAGGCGCTGGAGATCTTCGCCGAGGTGCCGGTGCTCGTCCTGGCGGGCGACAAGGACCTGGTGACGCCCAGCGAGCACAGCGAGGGCATCGCCCGCCTGCTGCCGGACGCCGAGCTGGTGATGGTCCCGGACGCCGGGCACCTGGTCATGCTGGAGCACCCCGAGGTGGTCACCGACCGGCTCGCGGATCTGCTGGCCCGCGTGGGCGCCGTACCGGCAGCCGCTAACGTTGGGACGTATGGAAGCACCGCACAGCCCGGCGGCTGACGTCACCGCCGTCCTCACCGTCCACTCGCCCGTTCTCATGCAGGAGCTGGGGCGCCGGCTCGCGAAAGTGCTCCGCCCCGGCGATCTGGTGATGCTCACCGGTGAACTCGGCGCGGGCAAGACGACGCTGACGCGCGGGCTCGGCGAAGGGCTCGGGGTGCGCGGCGCCGTGACGTCGCCGACGTTCGTCATCGCCCGCGTCCACCCCTCGCTGACCGGCGGTCCCGCTCTGGTGCACGTGGACGCGTACCGGCTGGGCGGCGGGCTCGACGAGATGGAGGACCTCGATCTCGACGTCTCGCTGCCCGACTCCGTGGTGGTGGTGGAGTGGGGCGACGGGAAGGTCGAGGAGCTGTCGGACGACCGGCTCCACGTGGTCATCCACCGGGCGGTGGGGGACGCCGACGACGACGTGCGCGAGGTGACGGTGCGCGGTGTCGGCGAGCGGTGGGCCGGGGAGGACCTGGCCGCGCTGGGGGCCTGACGTCCGTACGTTCCGACAAGACGTCGGCAAGATGTTGCGCCGGTGGCGCCGGGCGTGGTCACATGGATGCCGAGACATGGTTAGGTCTACCTAACCACGCCTGCCCCCGGAGCCACAGGAGGCATCCATGCCGGCTTCAGAACACGAAGCGACTCAGCCCCTGTCCATGCGCGATCTGCTGGCCTCGTGCGCGGCGGCCACGGCGGTCTCCACGCCGCCGCGGGAGCCGCAGGAGTGCGAGGCGCCCGCCGAGGAGCACGAGCACACGGAGCGACGCGACGCCGCGTAGCTCTTACGAGCGTATTTACGGAACCACTACGACCTTCACGCGGACCGTCGCGAAGCGCCACATCGCGTCGCCGTCGGCGCGCTGCATGCGGACGCCGCCGGTCTTGCCCGCGGCCGGGTCCGGGCTCGGCATGGAGCCGTCGACCGCGGCGCTGAAGCCGATCACCACGTTCTCGACGTTGGTGAACCGGACCACGTGCTCGATCTGCACCCCGTCCGAGCCGGTGATGCTCCCCGAGCGCGAGGTCACCGCGTACGTGCCGGGCGGCGGGCTGACCGTGCTCGGCATGACCTCGAAGGTCCGCGTCGCCTTGCCCTGCTCGTTCACCAGCCACACCCGCCGGTCGCCCAGCGCGTAGACGACGCGCAGGCCCGTGCCCGACCTGGCGGGCACCGCGAACACGTCCTTCTTCTTCTCGGGCTTCTTCTTGGGCGGGTGCGTGGCGTGCGCGGCGGGGGACTTGCCGGAGCCGGGCTCGGCGAGCTGCGCGAGGGGCGGGGCGCTCGCCGACGCCTGGTAGGCGAGGAAGGCGACCCCGGCCACGGCTGCCGCGGTGAGCCCGGCCACGAATCCCGAGCTGCTCCTTGCCACCTTGCTCCACCTCATGTTCCTGCCGCGTGCGTATGTGTGGTGACGGTAGCAGCAGGGGCCGGGAGGGACGGGGGACGCCGTGCCTCCGGTACGCGGGCCGTAGGCTGTTTGTGTGCTCTTGCTCGCCGTTGATACCGCCACCCCAGCCGTCACCGTCGCCCTCCACGACGGTGATTCCGTCATTGCCGAGGCCGGACAGGTCGACGCACGCCGGCACGGGGAGCTGCTGCTGCCCACCGTCGACCGGGTGCTCGCCGAAGCCGGCCTGAAACTCGACGCCGTCACCGCAGTGGTCGTGGGGGTCGGCCCCGGTCCGTACACCGGCCTGCGGGTCGGTCTCGCGACGGCCGAGACCTTCGGCCTCGTGCTCGGAGTGCCGGTCCACGGGCTGTGCACCCTGGACGGTCTCGCGTACGCCTCGGGGCTCACCGGCCCCTTCGCGGTGGCCACCGACGCGCGCCGCAAGGAGGTCTACTGGGCGCGGTACGCCGATGCCCGTACGCGGGTCTCCGAGCCCGCCGTCGACCGCCCCGCCGACATCGCGGAGGAACTCGCGGGCCTGCCGGTGGTCGGCTCGGGCGCGCTGCTCTACCCCGGGGCCTTCCCGGACGCGCGCGGCCCCGAACACCAGTCGGCGGGCGCGCTGGCCTCGCTGGCCGCCGAGAAGCTCGCGGCGGGGGAGCCGGAGGCGTTCCTGGCGCCGCTTCCGCTGTACCTGCGCCGGCCCGACGCGCAGGTCCCGAAGAACTACAAGGTGGTCACGCCGAAGTGACCGCGGGCCTGAGGGAAATGCGCTGGTGGGACATCGAGCCGGTGCTCGGTCTGGAGCGCGAGCTGTTCCCCGAGGACGCCTGGTCGCCGGGGATGTTCTGGTCCGAGCTCGCCCACGCGCGCGGGCCGCGGGCCACCCGCCGCTACGTGGTGGCCGAGGAGGCGGGCCGGATCGTCGGGTACGCCGGGCTCGCCGCCGCCGGGGGGCTCGGCGACGTACAGACCATCGCCGTCTCGAAGGACCAGTGGGGGACCGGGCTCGGGTCCCGGCTGCTCACCGACCTGCTGGGGTACGCGAGCGCCTTCGAGTGCGCCGAGGTGCTCCTCGAAGTGCGCGTCGACAACACGCGCGCGCAGAAGCTGTACGAGCGCTTCGGCTTCGAGCCGATCGGCTTCCGGCGCGGCTACTACCAGCCCGGCAACGTCGACGCGCTCGTGATGCGGCTGACGACGACGACCGACCCGGCAAACCCTGCGAATTCCGTACGAGAAACCGAGATTCACCATGGCTGACGAACCGCTCGTCCTCGGCATCGAGACCTCCTGCGACGAGACCGGCGTCGGGATCGTGCGCGGTACGACCCTGCTCGCCGACGCCATCGCGTCGAGCGTCGACGAACACGCCCGCTTCGGCGGTGTGGTGCCCGAGGTCGCCTCGCGCGCGCACCTGGAGGCGATGGTTCCGACGATCGGGCGCGCGCTGAAGGAGGCCGGGGTCGCCGCCTCCGACCTGGACGGCATCGCGGTGACGGCCGGACCCGGGCTGGCGGGCGCGCTGCTGGTGGGGGTGTCCGCGGCGAAGGCCTACGCGTACGCGCTGGGCAAGCCGCTGTACGGCGTGAACCACCTGGCCTCGCACATCTGTGTCGACCAGCTGGAGCACGGGCCGCTGCCCGAACCCACGATGGCGCTGCTGGTGAGCGGCGGCCACTCGTCGCTGCTGCTGGCCCCCGACATCACGAGCGACGTACGGCCGATGGGCGCGACCATCGACGACGCGGCGGGCGAGGCCTTCGACAAGATCGCGCGCGTGCTGGACCTGGGCTTCCCCGGCGGTCCCGTCATCGACCGCCTCGCGAGGGAGGGCGACCCGAAGGCGATCGCCTTCCCGCGCGGGCTGACCGGACCGCGCGACGCGCCGTACGACTTCTCCTTCTCGGGGCTCAAGACGTCCGTCGCCCGCTGGATCGAGG
Source organism: Streptomyces altiplanensis (assembly GCF_053591575.1). Classification (NCBI taxonomy): domain Bacteria; kingdom Bacillati; phylum Actinomycetota; class Actinomycetes; order Kitasatosporales; family Streptomycetaceae; genus Streptomyces; species Streptomyces altiplanensis. Next base: position 137,450 of record NZ_JBSFUB010000010.1, read on the forward strand.
CCAAGCGCAGCGCGGGCGAGGACGTGCCGGTGCGGGACGTGGCGGCGTCCTTCCAGGAGGCGGTCGTCGACGTACTGACCCGCAAGGCGGTCCGGGCCTGCAAGGACGAGGGCGTCGACCACCTGATGATCGGCGGCGGCGTGGCCGCCAACTCGCGGCTGCGGGCGCTGGCGGCCGAGCGGTGCGAACGGGCCGGCATCCGGCTGCGCGTGCCGCGGCCGGGGCTGTGCACGGACAACGGGGCGATGGTCGCGGCGCTCGGCGCGGAGATGGTGGCGCGGGGCCGGGCGGCGTCGGACTGGGACCTGTCGGCGGACTCCTCGCTGCCGGTCACCGAGCCGCACGTACCGGGTGCCGCTCATGACCACGGGCACGACCACGACCACGTGCACGAGATCAGCAAGGACAACCTCTACTCATGACCGTCGCGCTGATGTGGGAGGCCCGTGCCGTCGAGGGCCGGGGCGGGGAGCTGCTGGAGTGGGCCCGGACGCAGGTCCGGGCCCTGGCGGGCGAGCCGGTGCGCAGGGAGGTCCTGCGGGCGCCGCAGGACCGCGTGCTCGTCATGACGTGGTGGGAGGCGGCGTACGACGCGGAGCTGCCCGAACTGCCGGAGCCCGACGGTGAGTTGATCACGCGGGCGGTCCACCGCTGGCGCTTCGAGTCGGTCGAAGGGGCCTGATCCGGCCTGCCGGCCACTGGGTAGTGTCGTGCGCATGTCTCGCCGTACGCCGCTTCCTCCGCCCCCGCCGCCCGAGCACCTGCGGGCCTGGCCCGGCCCCGGGGCGATGCGCGCCGACCGGGCGCGGGCCATGGACGAGCTGACCGCACGCGGTCTCGGTCCCGGACGGCTGGTGCGGTTCTGGCTGCTGGTGGGCGGCGCCGCGCTCGGGTGGGGGACGGTCGGGGCGGCCCTCAACGCGTTCGAGGGGCCGGGCGACCCGCTGACCGCCTTCTTCGCCGCGGTTTTCGGCGCGATCGGGCTCGGGGGCGTCGTGGCGTGCTGGATCTTCCTCGGGATGGGCGTGCGCCGCGACCGTACGATCCGTCAGCTGCTGGTGGGCTGGGCCGCGGTGGGACGCGAGCACGGCTTCCCGGCCACGCGGTGGCGCGTTCCCGGGCTCAGCCTCGCGTGGCTGCTTTCGTCGCTGGTGGTGTGCGGGCTCGGCCTGTGGTCGTCGTTCGGGTTCGCGGTGACGGCGCGGCCGGGCACCGAGACGTACACGGACGCGGTCTTCTTCTTCGGGCTCGGATTCATCCTGTGGGTGGCCGGACTGATCGGCGCGGCGAAGGCGGTGGGGCACTACCGGTGGGCGGTGCGGGTGGGCGCGGCGGGTGGCGTGAAGAGCTGAACGGCCGCCGCGGCGCGGAGCGGCCCGTCCGGAGGGCCCGGCGCCCGGCTACGGCGCAGGGTGGCCGATCAGCACGGTCGGGGCGCCCGCGACGCGCGTGAGGAAGACCGTGGCGGAGTTCGGCCCCGACAGCTTCATCCTGCGGCGCAGTTCCTCCGGCTCGACCGCCGAGCCGCGCTTCTTCACGGTCAGTACGCCGACCTCCCGCTCCCGCAGCAGCGCCTTCAGCTTCTTCAGGCCGAAGGGGATCCGGTCGGTGATCTCGTAGGCGGTGGCGTACGGCGTGGGGCGGAGCTCGTCCGCCGTGATGTACGCGATCGTCTCGTCGATCAGACGTCCGCCGACCTGCTCCGCGACCTCCGCCACCAGGTGCGAGCGGACGACGGCGCCGTCCGGCTCGTAGAGGTAGCGGCCGACCTCGCCGGGCTCCGGGTCCGGCAGCCCGGTGCCGGCCAGGGTGCGCGGGCCGGGGAGCAGCGTGGCGCGGACGGTGCCGGGCGCGGTGCCGAACCAGAGCACCGCCTCCTTCACGTCGCCGCCGTCCGAGATCCACTCCGCCTCGGCGTCGTCCGGGACCGCCTCGTGCGGGACGCCCGGCGCGATCTTGAGTGCGGCGTGCGCGGACGTACGGGCCGCCTCGATCGCCCAGGACAGGGGCGGCGAGTACGCCTCCGGGTCGAAGATCCGGCCGCGGCCGCCGCGCCGGGCCGGGTCGACGAAGACCGCGTCGTACGGGGACGTGTCGATGTCCGTGACGTCGGCGCAGCGGACCTCGACGAGGCCGGAGAGGCCGAGCGCCTCGGCGTTCGCGCGGGCCACCTCGGCCGTCAGCGGGTCGCGGTCGACGGCCAGGACGCGGATCCCGGCGCGGGCCAGCGCGATCGCGTCGCCTCCGATACCGCAGCACAGATCGGCCACGCTCCGTACGCCGAGCGCGGCGAAGCGTCCGGCGCGGTACGCCGCCACGGACGCGCGGGTGGCCTGCTCGACGCCGTTGGGGGTGAAGAACATCCGGTACGCGTCCTCGGCGCCGAACTTCGCCACCGCCCGCTGCCGCAGCCGTGCCTGCCCCAGCGCCGCCGAGACCAGCGCGGCGGGGTGGTCGCGGCGCAGCCGGGTGGCGGTGGCCAGCTCCTGGGCGGGGTCGTGGTCGCGGAGCGCGGTGAGCAGGAACTGGCCCTCGTCGGTGAGCAGGGCGGAGAAGGAGTCGGGATCCACGCACACCATTCTCCCTGTCGGTGGCGGGACGTACTGTCGAGGTGTCGTGGGGCAGGCGGAGATCGGGGGGATCCGTGGACGCGGTACTCAGCTCGGGGTGGGACAGCGTGCGCCAGCGCGCGCTGCTCGGTGCGTACGGCACGGACGGGGTGCCGCAGGAGCGGGCCACGGCGGAGAGCCGGGTGGAGCTGCTGGGGCGGCTGCGCTGGGAGGTGATCCAGGGCGGCGTGGTCTTCCTGACGTACACCCAGCTGCTGGACGGCGCCGCGTTCGCCGTGCTGCGCCCGGCCGAGCTCCTGGACGAGCTGGCGTTACGGGCGGTCGGCGGCGGCGCGATGCTGCCCGTGCGGGTCAATTCCCGGGACGCGGACCTGGGCGCCCAGCTGCTCGCCATGCTCTCGCGCGGCTTCCTGCTGTCCTCGCTCCCGCTGAGCGGCGAGCGGTGCCGCCGGCTCCAGCACCGGCTGGCGGAGGCGGGCGGCGGCGTCGCGGCTCCCGGCGCCGACGGGCCGGTGGACGCCGTGGACCGGCTGCTGCGCGCGACCGGCGAGCTGGACCCCGCGCTGCGGCTGCGCCTCGTCGCCCGCTGGCGCGACTGGCTGGAAGCCGCCGGGCGCGGGCTGCTGGAGGTGCGCGATCTGGCCCCGGCGGACTACGCCACCGCGTACGCCGTGCAGCCGCCGCCCGCGCCCCGGGAACTGCGCAGCGATGCGGGCCGGGGGGTGCTGGAGGCGTGGACCGGCGGTGCGCTCGACGTGGGCGGGATGCCCAACCGCAGCCTGCTGTACGACCGGATCGAACCGTTGTCCAGGGCCGCGGACCGGGCCGAACGCGACGACGCCGAGCTGCTGCGGGAGTCCTTCGACGAGACCTACTACCGGGCCATCGCGGCGGGCGAGCGCTGCATGCTGGCGCTGGCCGCGCCCCGGCGCGGGGTGCGCAGGCGGGAGGCGGCGGCGCTCACCGGGGAGATGCCGCTGGTGACGTTTCCGACGGGCTTCGAGCGGCGGCTGGGCCTGATGCCCGGCGAGGACTGGCAGCGGTTCGCCGACGACGCGGCCGACGCGCTCGGCCGCTGGTGGGAGGCGCGTGATCCGGCCGCGTTGCAGGAGATAGGAGATCTGCTCGGCGGCCGTACGAAAGACCCGGGAAGCGGCGGCCCGGCCGCGGGCGGTGTTCCGATGACGCGGATCCAGCAGGCCGTACGGACCGTGGGCGGCCGGACCGGGGAGCTGACCGCGGCGGGCGGTCTGGGCGCGGCGGCGAGCCTGGTGGCGGGCGAGGGGCTGCTGGGCGACGCCGTGTCGGGCATGGCGGGGACCATGGTTCCCATGGTGGTGGCGGTGGTGCTGGCCGGGGGGAGAGCGGTGGGGAGGCGCTCGCTCGACGCGTACCGGGGACGGTGCGATGTGGTGGAGTTGCCGACGACGGTGACGGCGGGCCCGGCCGGACGGTGACAGCGGCCAGGAGCGGTGACGGCGGACAGTGACAGCGGCCAGGAGCGGTGACGGTGGACAGTGAGCTGGAGCGCGCAGGCTCGCGCAGGGTGTACGGCGACCCGGACGGCAGGTGGTGCGAGGTCTTCCTCGACACGTACCGGCTGCCCGCCGGACGGACGATGGAACTGCACCGGGTGCGGGTCGGCGCGGGCCGTACCGGGGTGGTGGTGCTGGCCCGGCGCGACGGCTGCACGCTGATGGTCCGCCAGTGGCGGCCCGCTGTCGGACGGTGGATGTGGGAGCTGCCCCGGGGCTTCGGGGAGAGCGAGCCGGCCGCCGACGCGCTGCGCGAGCTCGCGGAGGAGACCGGTCTGCGGGGTGGCGGGGCCAGGGTGCTGGCCTCGGTGGACGTCGACTCCGGCCTGCTGGAGAGCGAGGTGGCGGTGGTCGAGGTGACCGTCCCCGCCGACGCCGTACTGGACGGCGGTGGCAGTGGTGACGGCGAGGTCGCGGCCGCCCGCTGGTGGTCGCGGGAGGAGCTGGCCGACGGGATCCGGAGCGGGGAGGTGCGCGACGGGTTCACGCTCGCCGCGCTGGGGGTGGCCGCGGTGTACGGCTGAACGCCCCCGGCGTGCGGGGCGTCGGCCGCCCGGGGGACGGCGGGCTCTTCGCGCGGGTGTCGGCCGGGCTCGGGGGACGCGCGCTGGCAGTATGCGGCGCCATGCGACTAGTACGACAAAACGTAAAGAGGGCCGGAAAGGGGTACGCGGCGGGGCTCGGTGTACTGCTGGCCGCCTCCCTCGTCGCCGCCGGCTGCGCCACGCCCTCCACCGAGCCTCCCCAGCCCGCCGCGCCGGCCCCCGGCCAGCAGCAGGGGCACCGCGCGGGCCCCGCGGGCTCCCTCGCCCTGTACGCCGAGCGGCTGCGGCACGCCCAGACCGTGCGTGTCGCCGCCGCCAGGAAGTGGAGGCTCGCGCAGACCCCGCTCGTCGCGCCCCCGCCACCCGCCGTGAAGCCGAGGATCACCACGCGCAAGGGGTTCGAGGCCGGGCGCGGGCTGCCGCCCGTGTTCACCACCGTCCCGGTCGACGAGCGGGTCGTCTTCCTGACGATGGACGACGGCGCGGAGAAGGACCCGCAACTGCTGCGGATGATGACCGAGCTGGGCATCCCCTACAGCGCTTTCCTCAGCGACTACCTGGTGCGCGAGAACTACGGCTACTTCGAGCGCATGCAGGCGCGCGGCGTCGCCCTGCACAACCACACCCTCAGCCACCCCTACATGCCCGGCCTCACCTACGCCCAGCAGAAGCGTGAGATCTGCGGCATGCAGGCCGTCATCGAGAAGCGGTTCGGCAAGCGGCCCCGGCTCTTCAGGCCGCCGTACGGCAACTACAACGCCGACACCCTGCGCGCCGCCCGCGCCTGCGGCGTGAAGGCCGTGCCGCTGTGGGCCGCCGAGGCGTTCCCCGACCGGATGGAGTGGCGGGAGTGGGACCGGGACCTGCATCCCGGCGACATCATCCTCACGCACTTCCGCGGCCGGGAGGACTGGAAGGGAACCATGCCGGACATGATCCGGCGGGTCATGAAGACGGTCACCGCCAAGGGGTACGCCGTGGCCAGGCTGGAGGACTACCTGTGAGGCGTGCGCACCGGCTGCCGGCCGGGCTGCTGGCGGCCGGCGCGCTCGCGCTCACCGGATGCGCGCAGTCCGTGGAACCGGTCGAGCGGCTCGGCGGGAAGGCGGTGCGCAGCGTCGCTCCGAAGGCGCGGGAGGCTCGGGATGCGGGGGACGCGGGGGCCGAGGCCCTGCGGGCGCACGGCGGGCAGCCGCACGGAGGGCCGGCGCCGCGGCCCGGGGCGTACGCGCGGTGGGGGACGTGAGCAGGACGCTCGTGCCGGCGAGGGCGGCAGACGCGGTGAGTACGGCGATCCGGCGCGGTATTCGGAGTGTGCGGAGTGT